>NZ_JBXEJE010000013.1:0-58041 GCF_056820935.1 Streptomyces sp. Q2
AGGCGGGCTGCTCTGTGTGGCCGGGGGCTGTCCGCCGCCGGCGGGCGTCGCGGTGGGCCAGCCGCCGGGGCGTCGACCGCCGCCCGCGGGCGCGGCGGTGGGCCAGGCGCCGGGGGCGGGGGCTGAGGCGGCGGGGGTAGGTGCCGGGGGAGGCGACGAGGAGGGCTGGGACGGGTGCTGGGTTTGAGGCTGGGTCTGGGGTCGCTGAGGCTGTTGGCTCTGCTGGCCCTGCTGGCCCTGCTGGCCCTGCTGGCCCTGCGGGTTCTCGGGCTGAGGTGGCTGCGGGGCGTGGTCGGGACCGGCCGGGCGGGCGACGGGAGCAGCGACAGGTGCTCCAGCCCCTCCGGCCACCGCGGGAGTCCCCGTGTGGGCTCCCTGCTCGGAGGCCCCGCCCGACGCGGCAGCCCCGGCGCCCGCGGGCGCCCCGGAAGCGCGTACCGCGGCCCGAACCGCGGCCGGACCACCCCCCGGCGGAACCGACGCAACCTGCGGAACCGGGCCGGCCGCAGCCGCCGCTCCGCCCACCGCTCCCCCGTGCGCATGCGCGTCCGGCCCCGGCACGTACCCCATGGCCGGCGCACCACCGCCCGCGGAGAAGTTCACGCCGCGCTCGATACGGTCCAGGCGGGCCATGACGGAGCGCTCGTCGCCGTACGCGGCGGGCAGCAGCACGCGCGCGCAGATGAGTTCGAGCTGGAGGCGGGGGGAGGTGGCGCCGCGCATCTCGGTCAACCCGGCGTTGACGAGGTCGGCGGCGCGGCTGAGCTCGGCGGCGCCGAAGGTGGAGGCCTGGGCCTGCATCCGCTCGATGACGTCGGCGGGGGCGTCGATGAGCCCCTTCTCCGCGGCGTCCGGCACGGCGGAGAGGATCACCAGGTCCCGCAGCCGCTCCAGCAGGTCGGCGACGAATCGCCGGGGGTCGTTGCCCCCCTCGATGACATGGTCGACGACCTCGAAGGCGGCGGCGCCGTCACCGGTCGCGAAAGCCTCGACGACGGAGTCGAGAAGCGACAGGTCCGTGTAGCCGAGCAGGGAGGTCGCCATGGCGTACGTCACGCCGTCCGCCGCCGCTCCGGCGAGGAGCTGGTCCATGACGGACATCGAGTCACGCACGGACCCGGCACCGGCACGCACGACGAGCGGCAGCACCCCGTCCTCGACGGGAATCCCCTCCCGCCCGCACACCTCGGCGAGGTACTCGCGCAGGGTGCCGGGCGGCACGAGCCGGAACGGGTAGTGATGGGTGCGCGACCGGATGGTCCCGATGACCTTCTCGGGCTCGGTGGTGGCGAAGATGAACTTCAGATGCTCGGGCGGCTCCTCGACGACCTTGAGGAGCGCGTTGAAGCCGGCCGACGTGACCATGTGGGCCTCGTCGATGATGTAGATCTTGTAACGACTGCCGGCGGGCCCGAAGAAGGCCTTCTCCCTGAGGTCACGGGCGTCGTCCACACCACCGTGCGAAGCGGCGTCGATCTCGATGACGTCGATGGAGCCGGGGCCGTTCCTCGCGAGGTCCTGACAGGACTGGCACTCCCCGCACGGCGTCGGCGTGGGCCCCTTCTCGCAGTTCAGGCACCTCGCCAGGATTCGCGCGCTGGTCGTCTTGCCGCACCCGCGCGGACCGCTGAACAGGTACGCGTGATTGACCCGGTTGTTCCGCAGCGCCTGCTGCAACGGGTCGGTGACATGCTCCTGCCCGATGACCTCGGCGAACGACTCCGGGCGATAGCGGCGGTACAACGCGAGAGACGACACGCATACGAGGTTATAGGCGCCCACTGACATCGGGCCCCGCCCGCAGGTCTCGCCCTGACAACGCAAGCGCCCCCCACGCACCCGCCAGAGCCAACCTACCCTTGCTGCCTTCCGGCCCTGGGGGAGTTCAGTCAGATAGCGCCGCGTGAGGGGCTGCGCCAACAGTACCCGATGACGGCCAGGGGGAACGAGTTCGCGAGCACTCCTCAACGTCTTGTATTGTTTGCGGCGGAGGATTCGCCTAGTGGCCTAGGGCGCACGCTTGGAAAGCGTGTTGGGGGCAACCCCTCACGAGTTCGAATCTCGTATCCTCCGCCAGTGCCTCACCGGGCACGACTCGAAGGGCCCCACCGTTCGCGGTGGGGCCCTTCGACGTTGTCCGTCTCAGTTTCCGTCTCAGTTGGTTTCTTCCTGGCCGTCCGCCGGTGCCGGGCGGCACCCAGAGCACGTCTCCGACTTGCTGGGCGACCTTGCGGAGCATGGTCCCGGTCACGTGCATGTACCGAGCGCGCATCCGGGCCGCTCCCCCGGGCTCCCAACCCATGATCGAGTCGATGACGACGTCCGGGACCCCGAGGATCAGGAGCACGGTCGCGGCGGTGTGGCGAGCGTCATGAAGACGGCCGTTCCGGACGCCGGCGGTCCCGAAGCAGCCGCTTCCAGGTGTGGAAGTCGGTGTTCGGACTCAGCGGCCCACCGATCGGCGACGCGAAGACGTACCCCTTGCCCTTCCAGTCCGCACCGGCCGCGATCCGCTCCCGCTCCTGGGCTTCCTGGTGCTGGCGGAGAATCTTGATCAGCGGATCGGGCAGGCCGATGGTGCGACGTCCGGCCCGGGACTTGGCCGACTCGTGCTCGCGACGCGTCTGCTCCCGCTTGGGGCAGTAGCCCGCCTTCCGGCCATACGGATTGGCACCTCAGCCGTGCGCGTACATGGGGCGGAGCCGGTTCTTACGGATGCGGACGTATCCCGCGTCCAGGTCGACGTCCTCCCAGTGAAGGCCGAGCGCCTCACCTTGCCGGAGACCGAGCGCGAGGGCGACGACCCAACGCTGCTGGCCGGACCGTCTGGAGGCAGCGCGCGAACGTACTCCCCCGCGACTACTGGTGCGAGTGCTGGACCGAGAACATCAGCAAGGACCAACAGCCGGCACTGCACGCGTCATTCGACGCCTACTCGGCCGCTCAGGCAGGCCGGTGGATCGCCATCGCCCTGCGCACCATCAGCCCAGCACTCGACACCTCGGTCTCAGAGCAAGCATGGGAGTGGCTGTACGAGGGCCGCATCGACACCAGGCGAGCTTTGCTCCCGGGATGGAGGAGGCGCCGTTCCCGACTGCGGGCCCGTAGTGGAGTGGACGGTGGGTCGAGGAGGGAAGCGGGTGCGGCTTGGCACGCCCTGTACCGGTGCTTTGCCGCACCGCAAGGCTGCAGGCCCGGCCCGTGCAATAGCCTTCCCGCGGAGGGGTGCCATGTCTGCGTGGATCATGTTGGGTTCCGGCTGCTTTGTCGTAGTCCTGGGCGTGTTGACCTTGACCGGCAGCCGGGGAATCGCAGAGTACGCGCGGTCGCCTAGGGCTGGTTGGGGTCGGATAGCGATGGGTGGCGGCTTCGTCCTGGACGGCGGAGCTAGACTTCTCGACTTCTCTTTCGGAGCGGGGATGGTTGTTTCCACCATTGCCCTGGGGATCATCGTGCTCGGTGCGGTGCTTCAACTCCAGGCTGGAGCGTTCGCCAAGGCTCGTCATGCCGGCGACGCAAATTGAGCGGCGCCTGTACCCCCCGGCCAGGACAACCGTCAAGTGGGTCACCGATGTCTGACACCAGCGGCTGACACCAACAGCCGCGAACACGGCCGGATTCCGACGCACTTCAGCGGCCGGCGTCGAGTCGCTCTATCGGCGAAACGCGGGCTTCGATAGGCGCCGTGATCGACCTGATAAGGATGAGGGCAAGGTCAAAGCCGCTGCACCCCGGAGACGTTGCCCTTAGGCGGGTGCGGTCCGTCGCGCATGACCCACCAGAACCCAGCGGATCACTGGACACACGCCGGGATACGCTCACGGCCTGGCTTGGGTCAGCAACCTTAATTCCGGGGGGAATTATGACGATTTCATCGCGTGGTTGCGTACCGCTCAGAGTGACGAGCGCGACCTTCGCCGCTGTGCTGCTCGCTGGGGGAACGGTTGCCTGCGGAGGGGGCTCGGCGAGTGACACTCCGAATCAGGGCTCGCCCAGGGTGACGCCCGCGACGGCCGTGGCGAAGGCGGCGGCGAACTCCGAGCGCATCACGTCGCTCCACTACCGGGTCACCGGGACCGTACCGGATAAGGGGCGACTGGAGGCCGAGGCATCCATGAACACGGAACCCCTGACCATGAGTATGAAGATGAACGCGACCGACCAGGGTAGAGACGGCCAGCTGGAGATCCGGTTCGTCGACGAAGTGATGTACGTAAGCGGGAGTGCGATCGATTTCGAGAAGCTGGACGGCAAGAGCTGGTTCAGCGCCGACCCGGCTGTATGGGGACGCGGCGCGGTGGACAACCAGTCCTACGGCGTACTGCCGCGTCAGATCGAAGGCAACCCAGCCGTGCAGTCCACGATCCTGACCGCCTCCAAGGACGTGCGGAGCATCGGGACGCAGACGATCGACGGCACCCGGACCACTCACTACAGAGGAACGGTCACCAGTAGCGGCATACGCGCCGCCCGTGACGCTGCCGCGAGCAAGGCGGCTCGGGAGCGCCAGATCGACAGCCTTGATCAGTTCACAGCGTTGCGCATCGAGGGCACGCTCACCGTGGATCTGTGGATCGGCGACAACAACCACCCCAGGCAGTTCCGCATGCGGGGCGATACGTACGCCACACGAAGCGGCGAGGGCAAGCCGCTCGAGTTCGTCGACGGCGAACCCCTCGACCTGACCTTCACCTTCCTCGACGTCAACCTGCCGGCGACCGTCGAGGCACCACCGTCCAAAGACACCGCTGACCTCGCCGCACACGTGGACGAGACACAGGCAGGATGAGCAACACCCGGGAAGACTCCGCCTGTCCCGCACCGTCTCAATTTCCGTCTCATTCAGCGCCGTTCACGACCGTTCAGGTAAGACCCCGCGCCATCCCCGCTCATCAAGAACATTTCGGCGAGAGGTGGCCAGATCTTCTACTGCCGTCGGCTCGTCTTGTCGGGCTGGGCCCGCGGCGGGGAGGTGCCCCAGGCTCTGTCTTCGTACGGCATCCGCGGATCATGGAACTGCGCCATCCTTGACCTTGGCGCCGAAGCAGATTCGGCCCGCCTGTGACGTTCCCTGTCTGTCGAGGTGCACCCTCATGAAGTCCCGATCGACGCTTGCGACTTGGCTGAGCGAACTCGATGGTTCCCGCCTGGCACGCGTACTCGCCATGCGGAAGGACGCAGCCTCCTCTCCGGAACCACGCTCGGTGGGGGAACTGGCGGACCGTCTCCAACGTCCGGGGTCCGTGGCACTCGTCCTGCCTCAACTCACGCTGCCGTGCTTGCAGGCCGCCGAGGCGCTGGCAGCCCTGGGAGCACGAGCGACCCGGGACAGCCTCGCGGAGTTGCTCGGCTCGACATCCCCTGCGGCGGTACACGCGCTGGACGCGACCCTGGAGGCGCTGTCGGACCGGGCGCTCGTGTGGCACGACGGCAACGGGGCACTCCGCATGCCTACGCCCTTGCGGCAGGCGTGGAGCACGCCTCTGGGACTTGACGCCCCGCTGGAAGAGTTGCTGGCCGGCACCACCTCGGAGGAACTGCGCGGCATGCTGGCGGTCCTGGGTATCAAGCCACCCGGCACCAAGCAGCAGCGACTCGCGGCGCTGGTGGAGCATCACAGTGACGCTGAACGGGTCGCCGCGTTGGTGGCTGGGGCACCGGCGGCCACACGCAAGTTGCTTGAGCAGAGCGCCAGGTCCACGCCGCGTCAGTCACCGTTTGTCGTGTTCGGGGATCCTGGCCGCGACCTCCGACCAGGCGCCCGATGGGCACTCGACCGCGGGCTTCTGCTCCAGGACCGTCACCGGTACGGGCCCGTCCGGATGCCGGTCGAGGTGGCTTTGGCTCTGCGGGGCCCCGATTGGCACGCTCCGTTCGAACCTCTGCCGCCCGTCCCACAGTTGGTGCCCATCACCTGCTCGGAGGTGGAGCGGGAGGCCGCGGTGGCCGCCACCGCGTTCGCGGCCCATGCCGCCTCCGTCCTTTCGACATGCGCGACCGCTCCACCGACCCGGCTGAAGTCGGGCGGGATCGGCGCACGTGAACTGGCCAGGCTCGGCAAGGCCGCCCAAGCGGACGACGCCGTCGTACGCATCGCCCTGGAGACCGCGTACGCCGCCGGACTGCTGGCCCGCGACGGCGATCGCGTAGCTCCCACCGAGGCGTACGACGACTGGGCCGAGCAGGAGCCCGCGGAACAACTCGCCGTACTGCTCCGGGCATGGCGGGACCTGCCGCTCACCCCCACCCGGGCGCGCGACGAAGACAACAAGGCGCTTCCCGCGCTCGCCGGCGCCCCTGACTGCGACGGCTGTCTGCAGGCCCGCCACGGGCTGCTCACCGCGGCAGCGGGGCTCCCGGCAGGACAGGGTGTGAAGCTCGCTTCGGAGCTGGGGCCGCTCGTGGCCTGGCACCGTCCGCTCGCCGACGACGCCTCGCCCCAGGACACGGCACCGTTCAGCAGCGTGATCCGCGAAGGCGAACTGCTGGGCGTGCTGGCACGGGGCGCACTGTCCCCGCTCGGTGCCCACCTGACGGCCCACGCCGACGAAGAGCTCGACATCACGGCCCGGCGGCTGCTGCCCCCCGCGACCACGACCGCCCGGATCGGCACCGACCTCACCGCCGTCGTCACCGGCACCCCGTCCGCGCGACTCTCAGCGCTGCTGGATTCGATGGCCGACCGGGAGACCAGTGGCACGGCCTCGGTATGGCGCTTCAGCGCCGGCAGTATCCGCCGGGCCCTGGACGCCGGCCGCACCCCGGACGACATCACGGTCGACCTGGCCGGTAGCTCCGCCACGGCTCTGCCACAGCCGCTGACCTTTCTCATCGCCGACACCGCGCGAGGTCATGGACGGGTGCGCATCGCCCCCGCGGCCTGTGTCATCCACGGCGACGAACCCGCGCTCCTGGCCGAACTCGCCGCCCACCGCGCACTGTCCAAGCTCGCCCTGCGGCAGCTCGCCCCGACGGTCCTGGTCAGCGGCAGCCCACCCGCGACGACTCTCGCCGCGCTCCGTGCCGCGGGCTACGCCCCGGTCGCCGAGACCGCCGGGGGAACGGTACGCATCGAAAAGCGCCTGCCGCAGAGGGCCGCCGCTGCCGTCCCGCCCCCTCGAAGGAACGTCGGGCGGCGCGGCCCCCGGACCACCGCGACCCGCGCCTCGGACATGCCCACCAGCCAGGACGACGCCGGGATGGACGTCCTCGCCGACCGGCTGCTCACAGCCCCGCCGACCCCACCGGAACCCGACCCTTTCGGCAGCGGGGTGCCGTTCGGGACGGACACCGAGGAGATCGTCGCCGGATACGCGAAGCACCTGTCGTACAGCGACGTCCGCCAGGTCGCCCATGCCATCGACACCGGTGCGGCCATCACGGTCGAGTACGTCGCCACCTCGGGCAACCGGACCGTACGCACCCTCAGCGACCTGGAACTCGACCCGCCCTACCTCGACGCCTGGTGCCACCTGCGCGAAGCGGAACGCGTCTTCACTCTCTCCTGCATCCATGGCGTGATGCCCGCGTAGGACTCGGCGGCCAAGGCCGGGTGCCCGGGTGTGCCACCCCGCGGGCACCTCGCGAGAGAGTCGGACCGTTATCGACCTGGACGACGACCTGCTCGCGGACGTGGCTAAAGCCAGGCTAAAGCCCTCGGGACGAGCACCAAGCAGGAGACGGTCAACACCGCTCTTCGCGAGGTGCTGGAGAGTCGGCGTCGGGCCCTGGCTCTCGCCCGGCTGCGGGCCGCGGCCGGGGACGGCGCATTCGATCTGGAGCTGTTCGAGCGGCCGGGGGTTGCCCGGGCCCACGTCTGTCGAGGACGTCGCCGCCTTTGAGCGGGTGGTGGGCCATCCGATGCCCGAGCTGGTGAAGCGGATGTATCGGGAAGTCGCCAACGGCGGCTTCGGGCCGTGGCAGGTGGTCTCGCTGACCGAGACCGACGACTGGTTCAGCGACTGCGCGGACATCACCATGGCCTACCGCGCGTACAACGGGCCCGAGGGGGATGCCCTCCCTTCGGGGATCGTCCCGCTGATGGACCGGGGCTGTGCCATGTGGACGCTGATCGACTTCCGTACGGCGGATGGGCAGCTGTGGGACTGGGACCCCAACCTGTGCTGCATCCCCCATGCCCTCGCACCGCTCGGACAGTCGCCCGCTCAGTGGCTCGCCGACTGGGTGCGCGGCGAAGCACACGCAGGTCCCTCTCCACACCGTGTGTTGGCTACCGCGGACTGTCGCGAACAGTGAGGCCGGCGGAGGGCGGCCCGTCTGGATCCGACGCCGGCAGCGGATGATGGCCGCATGCGTATCCGTATCGATGCCTTCGACCTGCCCGGCCTCACCCGCCCGGCCCCCGCCGACGGCAGCGCGCCCGCCTACGGCAACGTCCACGTCGCCGTGCAGCGCCGCGACCGGCCCGGCGAGCTGCTCGAGCCGCAGCGGGGGGACGCCTCGTCGGCGACCTGGACTCTGGAGTGCACGGCGGTCGTGTCGCCGAGCGGTGTCGAGGTGAAGGGGCCCTATGTGCAGAACCGTCTGGGGCACCGGTTCATCTACCTGTCGTGGGGGACGGTCGACGAGGCGGGCCTCTTCACGATGTTCCGGCGTGCCAAGCTGATGCTCGACGCCGTCCCGGCCGACGTACTCGCCGCCGCCGCGCCCGACGGCCTGCTGGTCGCACGGCTCGGACTGACCGACGCGCACGGCGGGCCCCTGTGCGCGCGGATCACGCCTCCGCACGTCAGCTGGACCGCGGAACCGGCGGCCGGCCACGCGGGCCCGGGGCCTGCCACGCCGGATCAGTGAGACCCGGCCGGCCCGTGAGACCGAGCCGGCCCGCCCAGTCCACCCTCAGGACTGGTACGGCTGCTGCTGTGTCTGCCCGTACTGCTGGCCGGCCTGGCCGCCCGCGCCCTGCGCCAGCAGCTGGTCCGCCTGTTCCTTGGTCAGCTTCTGTTCCGCGCCGCAGAAGGTGCACTGGGTCGTGTACTTCGTCGAGAACGGGAACAACGGCACGAAGAACAGGGTGAACTTCGTGACGCGCTTCCTGAGCGTGTGCGCGGAGGGGTTGCCGCACTGGCCGCACACCAGGGTCAGTATCGCGAGCTGGTACAGGTAGCCCTTGGTGCCGAAGATGATCATGCGGGTTCCTTCCCGAGTCAGTACCTGCCGACACGGTGCCGGTGAGCGGCACGGTGCGGTCACAGATCACAGTGTCCTGCACGCCGACGCCGGGCGTGGATGATCGGGGTCCTGAGGCGTCGCGTTCCTTCCCGGCGGCCGGGTAACCGCTCCCCCATGGGTGACATCCTCGTCGGCACGTGTTCCTGGACCGATCGGGCCCTCGTGAGCAGCGGGTGGTATCCCGCCGGGCGGCGGGACGCCGAAGGGCGGCTGCGGTACTACGCGGGGCGGTTTCCGGTGGTGGAGGTGGACTCCGGCTACTACGCGCTGCCCGGGGAGCGGAACAGTCGGCTGTGGGCGGAGCGGACGCCGGACGGGTTCGTGTTCGACGTGAAGGCGTTCTCGCTGCTCACCGGGCATCCGACCAGGGAACGTGCCCTGCCCGAGGGGTTACCCGCCGACGCCGGGGATCCCGGCGTGCTCGACGAGGTGTGGGCGCGGTTCGCCGCCGGGATCGGGCCGCTGCGGGAGGCCGGGCGGCTCGGGGGCGTGCTGTTCCAGTTCCCGCCGTGGTTCCGGCCGGGGCGGCGGGCCGAGGCGTTTCTGGAGGACTGCGCGGTGCGGACGGCCGGGTGGCCGGTCACCGTGGAGTTCCGGCATCCGGCGTGGTGGAGGAGCGAGCCGGAAGGAGGAGGGGGACCGGACGGACGGGCGGAGGCGACCGCCTCGCTGCTCACCCGCCTCGGCTTCGCCGCCGTCGGGGTCGACATGGTCCAGGCGCTGCCCTCCTCCATACCGCCCGTCACGCCCGTGACGTCGCCGCGCCTGTCCGTCGTGCGGTTCCACGGGCGCAGTGCCGCCTGGGGGACCGGGAGCAAGGAGGACCGCTTCCGGTACGACTACTCGCGCGCCGAACTGGAGGAGTGGGTACCTCGGTTACGCGCCCTCGCGGGCCGGGTCGGTCAACTCCACGTGCTCTTCAACAACTGCTGCGCCGACTCCGCCGTACGCGCCGCCGAGACGATGGAGCGCCTGCTCGCCGGCCAGGCGCTGCCTAGCCCACGATCCGCACCGTCTTCGACTCGCTCACCTGATCGATTTCCGTGACGCGGACCGTCACCTTCATCTGCCAGTCGCCGGCGAGGGGGAGATTCAGGGTGTTCGTGGCCCAGTAGCCGCCCTTGTCGGTGAGCCGGGCGTCGATGGGGCCGATGTCCTGGGCGGGGAGGGTGAAGGAGAGGCGGAGCTCGGGAACGGTGGAGATGCCGTCGTCGGGGCCGAAGACGACGGCTTCGACGGAGTTGTCGCCGGTGCGGCCGGGGTCGAGGGTGATCTGCACCTTGCCCTGGCCGCCGGGGATGCCGACGTCGAAGGGGATGGTGGTGACGGAGGCGGTGGGCAGGCCGGTGGTGGCCGCCGTCTCGGCGGCCTCGGCGGCCGCTCGGCCCGGCAGGGTGCCGGTGAGGACGGTCGTGATCACCAGGACCGCCACGCCCACGGCGACCTCGGCCAGGACCGAGCGGCGCAGCGCTGAGTGGTGCGTGGTCGAGGAGGAGCGGGGGACTGCGGCGGGTTCCGGGGGTGGCGGCGGGGGACCGCCCACCGTCTCCGGGACCCGTTCGGGTACCGCCGCTTCCGCCTGCACGAGCCTGGCCGTCCACCGCCGTGAGACGTTTCCCGCCGCCAGCAGCACGACCACCGCGGCGAGTTTGGCGACCAGGATGCGGCCGTACGTGGTGTCGGTGAGGGCGTTCCCGGAGCCGAGGCCCCGCCAGGACTGGTAGACGCCGGTGACGACCAGGACGGTCACCGAGAGGAAGGCCAGGCGGGAGAAGGAGGCCACGACCGACGCCGGGACGGCTGTCTGTGAGCGGTACAGCGAGGTCAGCAGTGCCGTCAGGCCGCCCAGCCATACCGCCATCGCGAGGACGTGCAGGACGGACGACGTCATCGCCACCGGCACCTGGATGCCGGCCGACGCGTGCTCGCCCGCGGCCCACGTCAGCGCCAGGCCGACGCAGAGGGCGGCGCCCGCGGCGAGCCACGCGCGCGACAGCGACCCGCGCCGCAGCAGTCGTACGACGAAGACGGCCACCGGCAGCAGCAGCGCCAGGCGGGCCAGCAGGACCAGGCCGGGGCGGGTGGTCAGGGTGCGGGCGAAGGCCGACGGGTCCAGGGACGGGGGCCCGCCCGACTCGTAGGGGGCACGCAACGCCAGCAGGGCCACGGTGGCGGCCAGCAGGGTCCACCAGCCCGCTCGCAGGAGCCTCCGCAGGGGAGCGGGGTCCGGGGGGCGGCAGACCGTCAGGAAGACGGCTGTGCCGATCAGCAACGCGACGGCCAGGTACGCGAGGTAGCGGGCGATGTTGTACAGGCCGGCCGTCGTCGGGTTTTCGACCGGGTCCGCGCCGACCACCGCCGTGGTCGTGGAGGGCTTGCCCACCGAGAAGGTGAACGCCCCGGACACCGGGTGGCTGTCCGCCGACACCACCCGCCAGGCCACCACGTACGTGCCCTCGGCGAGCTTCGCGGGCAGGGTGACCCGGGCCGTGTCGGAGCCCTCGGGTGCGTGCTGGGCCTTGCCCGTGCGCAGGCGGTGGTTGCCGGGGTCCAGGACGCGGAAGGAGTCCTCCAGGAGGCCCACGGACTCCGTGAAGGTGAGGGTCAGGTGCCGGGGGGCGGACTTGAGGACGGTTCCGTCCTTGGGGTCGGTGTCGCGAAGAGCGGCGTGGGCCGACGCGGGGCCCGCGCTGCCGAGGAGGAGCAGGACCAGCACGGTGCCCAGCAGCACCAGCCCTTGAAGTCCCCGGCGTCCTCGGCCCGCGCCTGACCTGAACTCACCCGCACGCTCCACGTCTCTTCTCCGTCTGTGGACTTGCCGCCTACCGGAGAGGTACGGACGCGGCAGCGGGAACGCTCACCACGTCGGCCGTGCCGTCACGCCGCCGTCCACCACCAGGTCCTGCCCGGTGATCCAGGACGCGAGCCGCGACGCCAGGAACACGCACGCGTCGCCGACGTCCTGCGGGCGCCCCAGCCGGCCGAGCGGCGCCGCCCGCTCCCAGCGCCGTACCCCGTCCGGCCAGGCCTCTGCCAGCCCTTCCCGGTCGATCAGGCCGGGCGAGACCGTGTTGACGCGGATGCCGTGCGGGCCGTACTCCAGGGCCGCCGCGCGGGCGTGCATCACCACGGCGGCCTTGGAGGCGGCGTAGTGGGCGTGGTCGACGGCCGGGTGGCTCGCCTCGATGGACGCGATGTGGGTCACGGAACCGGAACCCGAACCGGATCCCGGCGCCCCCTGTCCGCGCATCACCTCCGCCGCCGCCTGCGTGCACGCGAACACGCTCGACAGGTTCGTGTCCACCACCGCCCGCCACTGCGCCGCCGTCATCCCGGGCAGCGCCCGCGTCGGCTGGACGCCCGCGTTGTTGACCAGCGCCGTCAGCCGGCCCTCGCCCCACTCGGCGGCCTCCCGCACCAGGCGCCGGCACTCCTCCTCCTCGGCGAGGTCCGCCCGCAGGACGACGGCCCGTCCGCCCGAGTCCCGGATGCGGGACGCCGCTTCACGGGCCGGTTCCACCGCGGTACGGCAGTGCAGGGCGACCGCCGCGCCCTCCTCGGCGAACCGCAGGGCGATGCCCCGTCCGATGCCGCCGCCCGCGCCGGTGACCAGTGCCACGTGTCCTTCGAGGAGTCTCATGGACGGCACAGTCCCGCGATCCGGCCGGCCCGCGCCGGGTAACGCGCCGCCAGCTCCGCCGCGTCGCCGTGCTCGTAGTCCTCGTAGGTGAATCCGGGTGCCATCGTGCAGCCGAAGAAGGCCCACTCCCCGCCGGCCGCCACCCGTCCGCCCATCCAGGTGCCGCCGGGGACGGTGAGCTGCGGGTGCTGGCCGCCGAGTACGTCCGGTCCGAGGACGGCGGTCGTCGTCGTGCCGTCGGGGGCGAGGAGCAGGAGTTCCAGCGGGTCGCCCAGGTAGAAGTGCCAGATCTCGTCGGTGGGCAGGCGGTGCAGGGCCGAGAAGTCGTCCGCGGTGAGCAGGGCGACGATCGCCGAGCCCGTGGGCCGGCCGTCCGGCAGTTCCGGTCCCGCCCAGGTGCGTCGGAACAGCCCGCCCTCGCGGGGGATGGGCTCGAGACCGTAGTGGGCGACGAGGTCGTCTGGGGTCACGCCGGGAAGGCTACCTCCCGGGTGAGGAACGCGAGTTGGGCGTGCTTCTCGGGCAGGTACACGTCCGGGAGGTCTATCTCCGGCAGGACGACGACCGGGCCCGCCTCGAAGCCCTGCTTCAGGAAGCGCGCGATGGCCTTCTCGTTGCGCACGTCGGGGTCGACCACGACACGCGTGCGGCCCAGGCCCCGCAGCACGTACGAGGTGACGGCGGTGAGCAGCGCAGACGACCAGCCGGGGCGCGCGCCGTCGCGCCGCGCGGGCGCCAGCAGCAGGTGGACGCCGATGTCGCCGGGGCGCACGTCGTAGCACTCGCTGACGCGGTCGGCCGCCGGCTCGTAGGTCTGGAGCAGGGCGACCGGCTCGCCGTCCTTCAGCACCAGGAAGGCGTGGTGCGTGTCGAGGGTGTCCATGTGCGCGTAGATCTCCGCGACCTGGTCCCTGCTCAGCCCGGTCATGCCCCAGAAGGACGCCCGCTCCTCACTCACCCACGCGTGGACGACCTCGGCGTCGGCGGTCGCGTCCAGGGGCAGGACGTGGACGGTGCCGAAGCCGTCGACGCTCTTCTCGTGGACGGGCTCGCGGGTGGGGGTGTACGCGTCAGACATCGGTCTCCTTCGTCAGGTGCCGCCAGTCGGTGACGACCGGCACGAGGTCTCCCCTGAGCCACAGGGGGAGTTGGTCACGGTGGTGGTCCGAGCCGGGGATCCCCGAGGCGCCGAGGGGCACCACCCACAGGCTGTCCTCACGCCGGGCCAGGTCCCACACGTACCGGGCCGCCGGGCCGCGCGCGCTGATGTCGGTCCGGCCGGGCACGGCGGAGGTGCACAGCACGCAGTCGTGATCGCCGGACAGGCCCGGCCCCTCCTCGGGCGTGCCGGTGAGCGCGCGCCAGGCGAACAGGCGGTGCGTGTCACCCCAGGTGGCGGGCGGGTTCCCGGCCGCCGCCACCTCCTCGACGGCCTCACGGACGGTCTCCGCTCGGTCGATGCCGTACAACTCCTGTGCCCGCAGCAGGTGTTCGAGGGCGAATCCGATCCGCGGGACGAGCGCCAGCCACGGCAGGAAGACCTCCGGGTACGCGGGCGGGGCGGTCAGGGGCGCGAACGCCGGGTGCGCCGCGAGCCGGCGTACGACCGCACCGCGCACCGCCGCGTACAGGGCCGCGTCCGTGCTGCCGGCGTCCATGTGGCGGTCCCAGCGCAGGAGGCTGTCCCTGAGGGCGGCTGCCTCGGGGGTGAGGCCGACCAGCGCTTCCAGGTGGTCCAACAGCGGTTCGGCGGAGGCGAGTCGGGTGTCCATGTGGATGACCGGCATGTCGGCGGGCGACCAGTGGTCCTTCTCCGTGAGGAGGGCGGTGATGCGGTCGGCGCGGTGGGGCGGGGCGAACTCGACGCCGAGGGGGGCCGCCGGGCCGCGTTGGTTGGCCATCACGGCGATGCCGTCGGTGAGGCCGGCCCGGGGCGTCTCGTGCCAGCCCTGCCAGTCGTGTCCGGGTTCCCAGGCGGGGACGAGGTGGACGCGGTTGGCGTCGGAGCGCAGCGGCACCCGGCCCGCGACCCGGTGCAGCAGGCCGCCCTCGGTGTCGGCGGCCTGGACGACGTTCACGGGTTCGGCCCAGAGGTCGAGGGCGTGGTCCACGTCGGCGACCCGGCGGGCCCGCAGCAGGGGGAGCAGGGCGCTGAAGCCGAGGTCCTCGGTGACGCGGGGCGGGTAGCGGAGGGAGAGCGCGAGCGGGGTGCCGTCGTCGAGTCCCTCGGGGCCGCCGGCGATCACCGGTCCCCGTTCCGTCTCGACGACCTCGACCTCGACCGGCTCCTCCCCCGCCACCTCGACGGTCTCCGTGTGCCGGGCGGCCCGGTGCCAGAGCCCGTCCGGGCCAAGCGCCTCGACGCCGGCGCCGGTGCGGCGCAGCCTCTCGCGGTAGAGGTCCTGGTAGTCGGCCATGGCGTTGGTGATGGCCCAGGCGACCGTGCCGGTGTGGCCGAAGTGGGCGATGCCGGGGACGCCGGGGACGGCGAGGCCGACGACGTCGAACTCGGGGCAGGACAGGTGGATCTGCTGGTAGACGCCGGGGTCCTCGATGAAGCGGTGCGGGTCGCCGGCGATGACCGCCGCGCCGGTGGTCGTGCGCTCGCCGCCGACCAGCCAGCCGTTGCTGCCGGAGGTGCCCGGTCCGTCGGTGGCGAACAGCTGGACGGCGTCCGCTCCCAGGTGCCGGACGACCTGCTCGCGCCAGAGCTTGGCGGGGAAGCCGGCGAAGAGGATGTGCGTGGCGAGCCAGACGCCGAGCGGGGTCCAGGGCTCCCAGCGGCCTGGCGCGAGGCCGACGCGGGCGAACTCGGGTGCCTCGGTGCGCGCGAGGCCCTCGTTGACGCCGTCGACGTACGCCCGGACCCAGTCCGCCGTCTGCGGGTCCCGTCTCTCCAGGGCGGTGAAGCAGCGTCTGGACGTGTCGTCGAGGCTGGCCCGTCTCGCGAAGAGGTCCCAGGCCAGGGCGTCGGTACCGAGGAAGGCGGCCGAGGTGCCCTGGGTGCGGTGCCGCTCGACCTCCAGCTGCCAGGCCCGGTCGCGGGCGGTGACCCGGCCCTGGGCACGGGCGAGCGCCCGCGCGCTGTCGGCGCGGAGATGGGGGATTCCCCAGGCGTCGCGGAAGACCTCGGTGCTCATTGCTGTGCCTCTTCGTGTGCTGGAATTCTACGCTTTTAGGTTAGGCTTGCCTAACTAAATGGTGGTGGAATCGTACGCGAAGGGTGAAAAACACGATGGGGCAGGGGCACGGCTGGGAGGGCGCGGTCCTCAGACTGCTGCGCGCGAAGGACTTCGTCTTCACCGTGACCGGTGCGCAGGACGTCACCGAGAACTACCGGCGCGTCCACCTCACCGACGGCGGCATGCTGGCGGCGACCGGGGTCCACCCGACGATGTGGGTGCGGCTCTGGTTCGACAACGCGGGCAAACCGCACCAGCGCGCCTACACCCTGGTCGACCCCGACCCCGCGGCCGGCACCTTCAGCCTGGAGTTCGCCCTGCACGAGGGGTGCGCGAGCGACTGGGCGCGGGCGGCGAAGCCCGGCGACACCATCGAGGCGACCGTGCACGGCACCGACTTCCAACGGCCCGATCCCACACCCTCGCACGTCTTCGCGATCGGCGACCCGGCCTCGCTGCCCGCCCTCAACTCCCTCCTCGACGCGCTCGCCCCCGCCCCGGCGACCGTCTGGTTCGAGAGCACCCCCGACGGCTCCTCCGACGGCACCCCACCCGGCTCCTCCGACAGCGCCCCCGACACCGCCCTCAACGGCCTCCCCTTCCGCACCGACCCCGCCCGGCACGACGTACGCCCGGTGCCCCGGCAGGACTCCGGCGCCCACCTCGTCGCCCAGGTGAAGGCGGCCCTGCCCGGCCTGCTGAAGGCCAGCCCGGAACCGTACGTCTGGATCGCCTGCGACACGGCGACGACCCGGACCCTGTCGTCGTACGTCCGCAAGGAGTTGGGGCTTCCCCGGCAGCGGATCCACGCGCTGGGGTACTGGCGGGCCGGCTGAACCGGTACCGGGCGCACGTACAACCCTTTGCGTGACCTGTGGGTCGTGTGGGACACCTGTTGCCGCCCGACCCAGGAGCCCCGTTGCGCAGAGCAGTCTTGGCGACCGCCCTCGTCACCGCCGTCGCCGGCGTCACGCTCACCCCGATGACGTCGTCCGCCGCCGCCCCCTACAAGGGCGCCAACACCGCAGCCGTCCAGGACGACTTCAACGGCGACGGCTACCGCGACCTCGCCGTGGGCGCGCCGCACGCGGCCAACGGCACGGTGGAGGAAGCCGGCTCGGTCGTCGTGCTGTACGGGTCGAAGTCCTCGGTCGGCGCCACGCGCCGGACGGTCGTCACCCAGGCGAGCGCCGGGATCCCCGGCGACCCGGAGAAGTGGGACGAGTTCGGGACCACGGTGGCCAGTGCCGACCTGGACCGGGACGGCTACGCCGATCTGCTCGTCGGCACGCCCCGCGAGGACGTCGGCGGCATCGAGTCCCGGGGTTCCGTGACCGTCGTGTGGGGCGGACCGAACGGGCTCAAGGGCGGCGCGAACATCGCCCCGCCCGCCGGGTTCGGGGAAGACAGGACGTACTGCCGCTTCGGCATGTCCCTGGCCACCGGCGACATGAACGGCGACGGCGCCCCCGAGGCCGGCATCGGCTCGGGCTGCTCGGCCGCCTCCTACACCGGCCCCTTCACCCGCACCGGCGGCTCCGCCTCCCGCTACCTCGAAGGGCGGGTCAACGCCCGGGGCGTGGTGATGGGCGACGTCAACGGCGACGGCAGGGCGGAGCGCTTCTACCTGGCCGGCCCCACCGACGGCGACATCCGCGGCCCGGTGGACCTCGACAGCGGGGCCCCCGACGCCGAGAACTCCCGCGAGACCTGGCCCGTCGAACTCCCCTACGCCGACGGCCACGCCGGCCGGATCGGCGACCTCAACGGCGACGGCTACGGCGACCTGGTCACCGGCATCGCGGGCGACCAGTCCCACTTCAACGCGCCCGGCTCCGCCCGCAAGGGCGGCGAGATCCAGGTCCTGTACGGCAGCGCCCAGGGCATCACCACCACGCAGCAGCCCAAGGTCTTCCACCAGGACACGGCGGGCGTCCCCGGCACCGCGGAGTGGGGCGACTGGTTCGGCCGGTCGCTGAGCGTCGGTGACGTGAACGCCGACGGCTACGCGGACGTCCTCGTCGGCTCTCCCGAGGAAGCCGTCGGCACGCGCGCCTCGGCGGGTGCGGCCGTCCTGCTGCGCGGCTCCGCCACCGGCCTGACCACCGCCAAGGCGGCCGGCTACACCCAGGACACGGCGGACGTCCCCGGCGCCGCCGAGACCGGCGACTGGTTCGGCGCCACCGTCCACCTCACCGACCTCAACCAGGACGGCAAGGCCGAGACCGTGGTCGGCGCCCCCGCCGAGAACAGCGACGGCTGCCTGTGGATCGCCCGCGGCTCGGCCGCCGGCCCCGTCCTGAAGGGCTCGGTCAACCTCTGCGGCAAGAGCGCCGGCATCACCGTACGCGGAGTGAAGGGGTACTTCGGCGCGGCGCTGACCAGCCCCCACGTGGAGAACTGAGACACGCGGGGGCATGATCGGGGTCATGGACGTCACTCTTCACCTCGCCCAGGACCCCGAGGCCGACGAGCTGCTCGGACGCTCCCCGCTCGCCGCGCTCGTCGGCATGCTGCTGGACCAGCAGGTTCCGATGGAGTGGGCGTTCAAGGGGCCCCGCACGATCGCGGGCCGGCTCGGCGCCGACGACCTGGACGCGCACGAGATCGCCGCACAGGACCCGGAGGCCTTCGCCGCGCTCCTGTCGGAGAAGCCGGCCGTGCACCGCTACCCGGGGTCGATGGCCAAGCGCATCCAGCAGCTGTGCCGGTACCTCGTCGAGCACTACGACGGGAACGCCGAGCTCGTCTGGAAGGGCGTGACCGACGGAGCAGAACTGCTGCGACGCCTTCAGGAACTGCCCGGTTTCGGCAAGCAGAAGGCCCAGATCTTCCTCGCCTTGCTCGGCAAGCAGCTCGGCGTACGGCCCGAGGGCTGGCGCGAGGCCGCCGGCGCCTACGGCGAGCCGAAGTCCTTCCGTTCCGTCGCCGACATCACCGGGCCTCAGTCGCTGACCAAGGTCCGGGCGCACAAGCAGGAGATGAAGGCGGCGGCGAAGGCCGCGAAGGCCGCCGGGAAGTAGCCGCCGTCCGGGTGGCCCGCCCGGCCGGGGTGTAGGCCGAGCGGGCGGTTCTCACCGCCGGTGGGATGAACGATGTAGCCCGCCCGGGGAGATGACTTCCCGTGAGCACCGCCGCACCGCAAGCCTTCGGTACCGCCCGCCGGCGAGCCTGGCTGCGGGTGCTCGTCCTGCTGCTCGCCCTGTTCGTGCCGGGCGCGCACGCGGGCGCACAGGCGGTGCCCGCCTCCGCGTCGGCCGCCGAGGGCGGCTCGGCGGTCTTCGAGTACGACGTCCTCGACACCGTGTTGCGACCGGTGACACGGGGCGCCGGCCGTCCCGCCGTACCGCTGCGGCCCGCCCCCTTCCCGGACGCGCCGCCCGCCACCCCGGCCACCCGGCCCCGGCCCGTGCCGCCGCGCACCCCGGCCGCTCTGCACACCCTGCGCTCGGTGGTCCTGCGCTGCTGACAGCACCGGCTCCCGCCCTCCGGTCCGTCAGTACGACGCAAGGAACCCAGAGAACGCAAGGAACACCGACATGGCGATCGACCCGTACGCGGTCCTGCGCGCCCTCCTGCGCGCCGAGGCCGCACGCAACGCACCGAAACCGCAGACATCGCAGGTATCGCAGGTACCGAATGTTCCGCAGGTGAAGGAAGCGAAACCGCAGCGGCCTCCGAGGGAACAGGGCCGCTGACCCGCCGGCGGAGGCGGACCCACCGCCTCCGCCGCGCGTGCCCTGCCGTGCCGAAGCCGGAACGGGCGATCTCGAGATCCCGGACAGGACCGGCGGCCTCGGGAACGACGGTCCGACGAATCGTTTCGCTGTCACTCATCTCGGGGCCGCGTCCCTTTTTGCCCCGTTTTACGACGTCTTTTTCAGCCCCGTACTCCGTCGCCATGGCTGCGCCCGGAAGGTCTTGACCGGTAGGCTTTCCGTGTGATCTTCAAGCGCATCGGAAACGGCCGGCCGTACCCCGACCACGGCCGGGAAAGCACCCGGCAGTGGGCGGACGTCGCGCCGCGCCCGGTCCGCCTCGATCAGCTCGTGACGACCAAGGGCCAACTCGACCTGGAAACCCTGCTCGCCGAGGACTCCACGTTCTACGGCGACCTCTTCGCGCACGTCGTGAAGTGGCAGGGCGACCTGTATCTGGAGGACGGCCTCCACCGAGCGGTCCGCGCGGCCCTCCAGCAACGCCAGGTGCTGCACGCGCGCGTCCTCGAGCTCGACTGAGGCGCTCCCCGGCGACGGGTTGACCCTTTCGGGTTCTCCTGCACCGCGTCCAATGATCATCTAGTAGGAATCGTCGCCCGAGCGCACTACGCTGCGCCCATGAGCATGCTGACTCCCCCCGGCATGGGCGGCAAGTACCGGATCACGGGAGACAAGTACCCACGCATGCGCCGGCCTCGGCGGCGCGGCAGGCTCGCCCTCGGGCTGGTGGCCTCCGTCGCCGCGCTCGGGCTGACCGGATGGGGCACCCTTCAGCTCATCGATGTCTTCACCGGCGGCGGCAAGAAGGCCCAGGCGGCCGGTACCAAGGCGGACTGCGGCACCAAGGCGACCCCGTCGGCCTCCCCGCCCGCCCGGACCACGGTCAAGCCCGCCCAGATCACGGTCAACGTGTTCAACGCGACCCCCCGCAGCGGCCTCGCCAAGAAGGCCGCGGACGAGCTGAAGAAGCGCGGCTTCAAGATCGGGGACGTGGGCAACGCGACCAAGGAGTTCGACAAGAAGGTCAAGGGCACCGGGCTGCTGCTCGGCCCCGCGTCCGCCCTGAACACCTCGCTGCCCGTCCTCGCCACCCAGCTCTCCACGGCCGAGCGCCGCACGGACGCCGCACGTAAGGGCAC
This sequence comes from Streptomyces sp. Q2, assembly GCF_056820935.1. Lineage (NCBI taxonomy): Bacteria > Bacillati > Actinomycetota > Actinomycetes > Kitasatosporales > Streptomycetaceae > Streptomyces > Streptomyces sp. Q2. The sequence goes on from NZ_JBXEJE010000013.1 coordinate 20,873, forward strand.
CGAACTCGACCTGATCATCGGGACCGGCTACAAGGACCTGAACAGCAAGGCGGACGCCGACAAGGCACTGGCCGCACTGGCCGCGCCCCAGCCTACGTCCACCTCCGCGAAGCAGGACTGCTGAGCCTCGTACGAAGGCCTTCTTCGTACGACTGCTTCGTACGACTGCTTTGTGACGACCGCTTCGTGGCGACCGCTTCGTGGCGACCGCTTCGTGGCGACCGCTTCGTGGCGACCGCTTCGTGGCGACCGCTTCGTGCCGAGGCCTACTCGGCCGCCCCGTACATCCGGTCCCCCGCGTCGCCCAGGCCCGGCACGATGTAGCCGTGCTCGTTCAGGCGCTCGTCGACCGAGGCGGTCACGACCGTGACCGGGGTGCCCGCGAGGTCGCGCTCCATGAGCTCGACGCCTTCGGGGGCGGCCAGGAGCACCACGGCGGTGACGTCGTCCGCACCGCGCTTGATCAGCTCCTGGATCGCCGCGACCAGGGTGCCGCCGGTGGCGAGCATCGGGTCCAGGACGTACACCTGGCGGCCGGAGAGGTCCTCCGGCATGCGCGTGGCGTACGTGGACGCCTGGAGCGTCTCCTCGTCACGGATCATGCCCATGAAGCCCACCTCGGCGGTCGGCAGCAGCCGGACCATGCCCTCCAGCATGCCGAGGCCGGCCCGCAGGATCGGCACCACCAGAGGGCGCGGGTAGGAGAGCTTGACGCCCGTGGTCGAGGCCACCGGCGTCGTGATGTCGACCTGCTCGGTGCGCACGTCACGCGTGGCCTCGTAGGCGAGCAGGGTGACCAGCTCGTCGGCGAGACGGCGGAAGGTCGCGGAGTCGGTGCGCTGGTCGCGCAACGCGGTGAGCTTGTGGGCGACCAGCGGGTGGTCGACGACGTGGAGGCGCATGGCGCTAACAGTAACCGGGAACCGTGCCGCGCTCCGTTCGTCCTTGCGCTGGCATCAAACCGCCCGTCAGGGGGAAAGTGGGAGGGACGTACCAGGGTGGTGTGCCTATGCCTGACCGCTATATCCGAGAGGACACGTCGGCCCCGAGGACCGACGCCGAGCGCCGTCGGCGCCGCGCCCAGTTCCTGCGCGACCTGGCCGAGGCCCGCGAACTGCGCGACCGCGTCCAGCCCCGCCGCGCCAAGACGGCCCGTCTGCGACACGCGATGCGCATGCGGACGTTCCGTTGGTGAGAGCCCGGTAGGAGCCGAGACACGCCGAACGCGCCGCCGAGTTGGAAGATCGCGGGGCCGTCGCGCGTTGTCCCGGTGGCCGTGCGTGGGCGCCTGGGAAAGCCGCGTACGATCCGCTGTTGGCGGCAACGAGTGCGCTGGTGAGACCTCGACGGACCCTTGGCTGCCGTGCGATCGGCGGCAGCCGGACACACAGGGAGTTCGAAGACGTCCCCTGAGCGCCATGTTTCTGCCACGATTCCGAGTGGGTGGGCTCGGAGCCCAGCTCTCCCCGCCCACAGCCTCCGCCGGGGGGATCCCCAACCGGCACGCCTAAGACCAGTGGGAGAGTCACGGTGTACTTCGCCGCACTGCTCGCGCGCACCGAAGACGGGTGGGAAGCGAGCGACACGGAGCTCGACAATGTGGAGACCCTGTCGGATCTGGCCGACCTGGCTCGGGAAGCCTCTCCCGACGAGGACACGGTGCTCGTGCTGATCGAGCAGGAGGACGCCTGGTTCGGCGTCGTCCGCATCGACGGTGAGGAGGACCCGCGTATCTACGTCTCGGACGCCGCAGCCGCCGCCCGCAGCTCGTACGGGGAGATCCTGCTCACCGACGAACTGCTCGGCAGGGATCCCGACGAGGTCGAGGCCGACCTGGACGCCCTCGATCTCGACGGCACCGAGGACGGCGAGGACGAGGAGGACGGTGACGCCGAGGACGGCGCCACCGGCGAGCTCGTGCCGCACGGCCCGGTCGGCGACATCCGGATCCTGGACGACCTCGGCGTCGGCGAGAAGGAACTGAAGTCGCTGTCGCAGGACGCGGTCACCGAGATCGCCGAGGCCCTGGGCGCCTCGGAGGTCCTGGAGGCCGTCCGCTGACCTCACCGACAGCGGGAACGACACCGGACCCGGTACGCGACCCCTGGCAGGCCGCGATGCGGCTCGCCCTGGAAGAGGCCGGGCGGGCCGGCCGGGGCGGTGACGTCCCCGTCGGCGCCGTCGTGCTGTCCGGCGACGGCAGGACCGTCCTGGCGGCCGGGCACAACGAACGCGAGGCCACCGGCGACCCGACCGCGCACGCGGAGGTCCTGGCGATCCGCCGGGCGGCCGCCGAGCTCGGTGGGTGGCGGCTGGCCGGCTGCACACTCGTCGTGACGCTGGAGCCCTGCACGATGTGCGCGGGCGCGATCGTGCAGTCCCGCGTGGACCGGGTGGTCTACGGCGCCCGCGACGAGAAGGCGGGTGCGGCCGGGTCCCTCTGGGACGTCGTCCGCGACCGTCGGCTCAACCATCGCCCCGAGGTGATCGAGGGTGTGCTCGCCGGGGAGTGCGCCCGTCTGCTGACCGACTTCTTCCGCTCCCGCTGACGTCCGGTACCGACCGAATACCGATTTCAAACCACGCCCCACCGTGCTGTAAGGTCTCCCTCGGTAGCGTGTCCGAGCGGCCGAAGGAGCTCGCCTCGAAAGCGAGTGTGGCGCAAGTCACCGAGGGTTCAAATCCCTCCGCTACCGCAGAAGAAGGGCCCCGTCGAAAGACGGGGCCCTTCGTGCGATCATGTGCGCTCGTTGGGGTCAACGCCGGAGAAAACAGGGAGGCCGCGATGGCGGTGAACGCGAAGAAGATCGCCGTCTACGTTGCCGTGGTCTTCGTGCTCTACGTGATCATCACGGACCCGGCCAAGGCCGCCGACTACGTCCAGATAGCCTTCGAGGGCATATCGGACGCAGCCAGGTCCATCGGCGACTTCTTCACGTGGCTCGCCGACGGGGCCAAGTAGGAGAAGCGCACATGATCCGCCATCTGGTCCTCTTCAAGCTCAACGAGGGCGTCGAGCGCGACGACCCGCGGGTCGTGCAAGGCTTCGAGGCCTTCCGGGCGCTCGACGGCACGATCCCCGAGATCCGCTTCTGGGAGCTCGGCTGGAACCTCAGCGACCGGCCCATCGCCTACGACTTCGCCATCAACTCCGGCTTCGACGACCTGCCCGCCCTGCGCCGGTACGTCGAGCATCCGGCCCACCAGGCGGGCGTGAACCTGTGGAAAGAGTTCGCCACCTGGGTGATCGCGGACTACGCGTACTGAATCCTCGCGCCTGTCGGCCTCCCGTACGCCGCACACCCTGAGCAGCCCTCCGCCGGAACGGCGGAGGGCTTTTCGTGTCGTACGACCCCAACTCTCACCTCAACACGGCGTTATGCGGTGCTTGCACACAGTGCACATGTCTTGTGATGCTATGACCGCTTTTGATGGATGAGTTGACCGACGAAGACCGATGAAGAGGTGGCGTTGACCGTGTCGGCCAGTACTGCGCCGCCCAAGGAAGTCGTCGAGGTCACCGAGGTCGTCGAGGTCACCGACGCCGCCGAAGTCGCGCCGGCCGCCGCGCCGGCCACACCCGGGCGCAGCCGCGGCGCCGACACCCGGGCGCTCACGCAGGTACTCTTCGGCCAGCTCAAAGGGCTGGCGCCGGGCACGCCGGAGCACAACCGGGTGCGCGGGGCGCTCATCGAGGCCAACCTCCCGCTCGTGCGCTACGCGGCCGCCCGCTTCCGCTCCCGCAACGAGCCGATGGAGGACGTCATCCAGGTCGGCACCATCGGCCTCATCAACGCCATCGACCGCTTCGACCCGGAGCGGGGCGTGCAGTTCCCGACCTTCGCGATGCCGACCGTCGTCGGCGAGATCAAGCGGTACTTCCGCGACAACGTCCGCACGGTCCACGTTCCGCGCCGGCTGCACGAGCTGTGGGTGCAGGTCAACAGCGCGACCGAGGACCTGACCACCACCTTCGGGCGCACCCCGACGACCTCCGAGATCGCCGAGCGGCTGCGCATCACCGAGGAGGAGGTGCTGTCCTGCATCGAGGCGGGACGCTCGTACCACGCCACCTCCCTGGAGGCCGCCCAGGAGGGCGACGGGCTGCCGGGACTACTGGACCGGCTCGGCTACGAGGACCCCGCCCTGGACGGCGTGGAACACCGGGATCTCGTACGGCATCTGCTGGTGCAGTTGCCGGAGCGGGAACAGCGCATTCTTCTGCTGCGCTACTACAGCAATCTCACCCAGTCGCAGATCAGCGCGGAACTCGGTGTCTCCCAGATGCACGTCTCGCGGCTACTCGCGCGTAGCTTCCAGCGACTGCGTTCCGCGAACCGGATCGACGCGTAAGCGGGAGACCGGGCGGCTCGTAACCGAATAGGGGATCGAGTCGTCACCGGCAGGACTGAATCGCTCACCAGCGCGGATCCCGGCATTTCTGTGCCGAAATACCGTCAGACCCCCTGTAGGCAGGGCGTATTCACGTCTCGCATGTCGACATGTCACTACAGCGTGTTGCCGACATGTGACATTCTGCCGGAAGCGCGTTTGCCGTGGCTTCGGCTCCGGTATTCAGGTGAAGGCAAACGTTCCTCGATGGAGCGTTCGCCGTACCGTCCCGCGACCCAAAGGGGGTGGCATGTCCGCAGACCAGGGCAGCTCGAAGGTGCTCACGCTCACAAAGAGCGAGCCCGCGCCCGCACTCGACGACGTAACGGCCGTCGAGGCCGCGCCGGCCCCGGCCCTCCCGACCTCGGGAGCTCTCGACACCCGCACCCTGTCCCGCTCCCTCTTCCTGCGGCTTGCCGCACTCGACGAGAACAGCCCCGAGCGCGCGTACGTACGGGACACCCTCATCGAGCTCAACCTCCCGCTGGTGCGCTACGCGGCCGCCCGCTTCCGCTCCCGCAACGAGCCGATGGAGGACATCGTCCAGGTCGGCACGATCGGCCTGATCAAGGCGATCGACCGCTTCGACTGCGAACGCGGCGTGGAGTTCCCCACGTTCGCGATGCCGACGGTCGTCGGCGAGATCAAGCGGTTCTTCCGGGACACGTCCTGGTCGGTCCGCGTCCCGCGGCGCCTCCAGGAACTGCGGCTCGCTCTCACCAAGGCCAGCGACGAGCTCGCCCAGAAGCTGGACCGCTCTCCGACCGTCCCCGAACTCGCCGCGGTTCTGGGCGTGTCCGAGGAGGACGTCGTCGACGGCCTCGCGGTCGGCAACGCGTACACCGCCTCCTCGCTCGACTCCCCGGCCCCCGAGGACGACGGCGGCGAGGGCTCCCTCGCGGACCGCCTCGGCTACGAGGACACGGCCCTTGAGGGCGTGGAGTACCGGGAGTCGCTGAAGCCGCTCCTGGCCAAGCTCCCGCCGCGCGAGCGCCAGATCATCATGCTGCGCTTCTTCGCCAACATGACCCAGTCGCAGATCGGCGAGGAGGTCGGCATCTCCCAGATGCACGTCTCCCGGCTGCTGACCCGGACACTGGCGCAGCTGCGGGAGGGGCTCATCTCCGACTGAGCCTCGGGGCTGGGTCTCTGACGCTGTCTCGGGGCTGGGTCTCTGACTTGGTCTCGGGCCGCGGCAGCCCTCACTTCGGGCTTGCTGCTTGACGGGGCGTCGGCCACCTTTGCGTGATGCCGCGATGGCGCGATGCTTCGAGCGACCCGTTCCGGACGGACACCTGGCCGTCGATGCGCCCTGACCGGCGCGTCGGCGGCCGTCGTCCTGCTGGGCGGCGGGCCGGCCGCGTGCGAGGCCGGTGATGGCGCGGTGTGTTGCCAGGGCGCGGCGGGCGAGCCGCCCCGGGTCTGCGGAACGGCGGTGCCGTCGGCGGGGGATGTGACGCTGGTGCCGCTCGACGACGCCGCCCGGCGGACGACCGGCGGCGCGGCAAGCCGCCTGCTTCGGACGGCAGTTGGGAAGGCAGCCGGAAACCCGGACCGTCCGAAACCAGTCGGCGCCCCATTTCACGCGAGGGCGCCAACTCCGGTCGTATGCCGGCGGGTCCACGACCGGCGTCACCGACGGCCACGGGCTCCCCTGCGGGCCCGACGGCCCCGCCGCCCTCGGCCTGGGCGAGCCCATGCGTGCTGCCGCGGCCGCGGAGGAGCGGTGGTGCGAGGAGGTGACCTCCGGCGTCGGAGGGTGTGTGACCCCCGGCGTTACTTGAGCGCCAGCCAGGCCACCGCCGCGACGATCGCCACCGCGGCGACGATGCCGATGATCAGGCCGAGGCGAGGACCGCCGGAGGAAGAGGGAGCCGCCTGCTGCTGCCGGCCCTGAGGGGCCTCGTCGACGAACGCGCGAAACATCTGGGTGCTGCCGGCGGGGTCGTGGTTGCCCTGGGGGCCCTGCGTGTTAGCCATGCCCCGAGACCCTAGCGAATCCGGGGGTGTGGCCCAAGTGGGGGCTCGGGGTCCGCACCACATCCCCTCAGCTGTGTGTTTACGTTCGCGATGCTTGCCTTTGCCAAGTTTTTGACCGCGAGCACCCGCCCCTTATTTGCCTGTAGCAACCAACCGGTTCTATGGTTGCCCTAAGCAACGAACACGGGAGGTGTGTGTGATGGCCGAGCAGGCGCAGTACGAGGAGCTGATCCGTCAGTTCAGCGCCTTCGGCGCCGTGCGCCGGGAGCTGGGACGGATCATGCCGCCCGACTGCCCGAGCGGTTCCGCCGCCGTGCTCACGCTGCTCGGCCGCCACGGGGACATGCGCATGAGCAAGCTCGCGGAACTGCTCGCCGTGGACATGTCGGTGACCAGCAGGCATGTGGCCCACGTGGCCGACCGCGGCTGGATCGACCGCTCCCCCGACCCGGCGGACAAGCGCTCCCGCATCCTGCACCTCACGCTCGCGGGCCAGGCGCGGCTGGCGGAGATGTCCCGGCTGACCTGCCGGATCCTCGCCGAGCGGCTGAGCGACTGGAGCGACCACGAGGTGGCCCAGCTGACCGTGCTGATGGCACGGCTCCGGGCGAGCTTCGACGACTGCCGCGGCTCGCACGCCCCGCACGCCTCGCCCACCTCGCTCCCTTCGCTCCCCTCCGACGTGGAGCCCCGGCCGCCCACCGCTCCCGTGGCCGACCAGTCCCCCCGTACACCCGCGATCACCAAGTAAGAGAAGGAAGTCCATGGCAACGACCACACCAGCCGGTGTGCGGGCCCACGCCAAGCACGGGGGAGGCTCCCCGGACGGCGTCCAGATGACGCACCGGCAGATCATGGAAGCGCTCTCCGGGCTGCTGCTCGGAATGTTCGTGGCGATCCTGTCGTCCACGATCGTCACCAACGCCCTACCCGAGATCATCGGCGACCTCGGCGGCGGCCAGTCCGCCTACACCTGGGTCGTCACCGCCGCGCTGCTGTCCATGACGGCGGCCACGCCCCTGTGGGGCAAGCTCTCAGACCTGTTCAGCAAGAAGGCTCTCGTCCAGATAGCCCTCGTCATCTACGTGCTCGGATCGGCCGCCGCGGGCCTGTCGCAGAACCCCGGCATGCTGATCGCGTGCCGCGTGGTGCAGGGCATCGGCGTCGGCGGTCTGTCCGCCCTCGCGCAGATCGTGATGGCCGCGATGATCTCCCCGCGTGAGCGCGGGCGCTACTCCGGCTACCTCGGCGCGACGTTCGCCATCGCCACCGTCGGCGGTCCGCTGCTCGGCGGTGTCATCACCGACACCAGCTGGCTCGGCTGGCGCTGGTGCTTCTACGTGGGTGTGCCGTTCGCGGTCATCGCGCTGATCGTGCTGCAGAAGACCCTGCACCTGCCCGTCGTGAAGCGGGACGTGAAGGTCGACTGGGGCGGCGCGTTCTTCATCTCCGCCGCGGTCTCACTGCTGCTGCTCTGGGTCACCTTCGCCGGTGACAAGTTCGACTGGGTGTCGTGGCAGACGTACGCGATGGTCGGCGGCTCGATCGTGCTGGGCCTGCTGTTCGTGCTCGTCGAGTCCAAGGCGAGCGAGCCGATCATCCCGCTGCGGCTGTTCCGCAACCGCACCATCACCCTGTCCTCCATCGCCTCGCTCTTCGTGGGTGTCGCGATGTTCACCGGCACGGTCTTCTTCAGTCAGTACTTCCAGCTGGCCCGCGACAAGTCGCCGACGATGTCCGGCGTCATGACCATCCCGATGATCGGCGGTCTGTTCGTCTCGTCGACGGTCTCCGGGCAGGTCATCACCAAGACCGGCCGCTGGAAGGCATGGCTGCTGGCCGGCGGTGTGCTGGTGACCGCGGGTCTGGGTCTGCTCGGCACGATCCGCTACGACACCGAGTACTGGCACATCGCGATCTTCATGGCGCTCCTGGGCCTCGGCATCGGCATGATGATGCAGAACCTGGTCCTGTGCACGCAGAACCAGGTGGACCCGTCCGACCTGGGCGCGGCCAGCTCCACGGTGACGTTCTTCCGGTCCCTCGGCGGTGCGGTCGGCGTCTCGGCGCTGGGCGCCGTCATGGCCAACCGGATCACCGACTACGCCAAGGACGGCCTGACCACTCTCGACCCCAAGTACGCGGCGGCCGCCGCCGGTTCGAGCACCAGCAGCAGCATCCCGGACATGGACAGCCTGCCCGGTCCGCTGCGCACCGTGATGGAGAGCGCGTACGGCCACGGCATCGCGGACGTCTTCCTGATCGCCGCGCCGCTCGCGCTGGTCGCCTTCCTCGTCACGCTGTTCATCAAGGAGGTTCCGCTGCGGACCTCGGGCGGGCTGGCGCAGGCCGCGGCGGCGAAGGCTCCGGCTTCCGGCGCCGAGGCCGCCGCACCCGCCACCACCACCCCGGTCGCCGAGGAGAAGGTCCCGAGCTGGGCCGTCGCCGAGACGAGCACCGAAGCCGGTCCGCAGGGCGCACAGAGGCTCGCGGCCGTCGCCACCGTCGAAAGGGAGACCGCACCGGTGTCCGGTGGAATCCCGGTCCGCGGCCATGTCCGCGGTGTCGAGAGCGCGCCCGTCCCGCAGGCCGCCGTCACGCTGATCTCGCTGGCGGGACGGCAGTTGGGCCGGTCGGTCGCGCAGGCCGACGGTTCCTACGCGGTGGACGCGCCGGGTGCCGGGTCGTACGTCCTGATCGCCTCCGCCGACGGGTTCCAGCCGCAGGCGTCCACCGTGGTGGTGGGCGACGAGCCGGTGTCGTACGACATCCTGCTCAGCGGGACCAGCGGGCTCAGCGGTGTGGTGCGGGCCGCGCAGGACGCGCTGCCCGTCAAGGACGCCATGGTGATCGTGACGGACGTGCGCGGTGACCTGCTGGCCACCGCCGCCACCGGCGAGCAGGGCGAGTTCGCCTTCGCCGAGCTGGTGCCGGGGACGGTGACCGTCGCCGTGAACGCCACCGGCTACCGGCCGTGTGCCCTGCCCGTCGAGATCGGCGGCACCGGGGTCACCCGGATCGAGGTCGACCTCAATGCCGGGGCGCAGCTCCAGGGTGTCGTCCGGGCGCCGCACGGTCCGCTGGCGGACGCGCGGGTCACGCTCGTCGACGCGGCGGGCAACGTGGTCGGGACGTCGACCACCGGGACGGACGGGGCGTACGCCTTCACCGACCTGGACGGCGGCGACTACACCGTCATCGCGACGGGGTACCCGCCGGTCGCGACGGCCCTGACCGTGAACGGACGCGGCGTCGACGACCACGACATCGAACTCGCCCACCCCGGCGAGTAGTCACGCTCCGGCCCGTGGCGGCGTGCGCACTCCGAGCGGAGGTGCGCACCGCCACGGGCCGGTCTCAGTTGAGGAGTTACGAGAGATGGGACTGACCGCGAAGATCCGTACGCGGGACGGATGGGCCGTGTCGCACGCGGTCGTCACGGTGACCGACATGACCGGCTCGCAGGTGCTGCGCGCCGAGGCCGACGGGGACGGGGCGGTACGGGACGCGACCGAGCTCGCGCCGGGGGCGTACACCGTCATCGTCACGGCGGTCGGGTACGCGCCCGCCGCCGCGAGCGCCCTGGTCACCGCGAGCGGGCGGGCCGAGGTCGGCGCGGTGACGCTGGCCCGGCAGGGCGGCAGCGAACTGCCGCCGCCCGGGCCGTGGACCGTCGACCCGGCACACTCCAGTGTGGCCGCGGTGGCCCAGCACCTGGGCATCTCCAGCGTGCACGGACGGTTCACCGACTTCACGGCCTCGATCGAGGTCGCCCCCGACGACGTGTCCAAGTCCCGGGTGGGGGCGGTCATCCGGGCCGCGTCCATCGACACCGGCAACGGCATGCGGGACACCCATCTGAGGTCCGCGGACTTTCTCGACGTCGAGCGCTTCCCGGAGATCACCTACCGGTCCACGGGGCTGACGGCGGCCGGTTCCGACCGCTGGACGGTCCACGGGGAGCTGGAACTGCACGGGGTCGTACGACCGGTGGACCTGGACCTGGCCTACCTCGGCACGGGTTCGGACCCCTGGGGCGGCACCCGGGCGGCGTTCCGGGCGACGGCCCAACTACGGCGCGAGGACTTCGCCATGGACTACAACCAGGTCGTCCAGGCGGGCATCGCCGCCATCGGTACGACGCTGAAGGTGGAACTGGACATCCAGGCGGTGCAGGGCGAGTCGCTTCCGCAGGGCTAGGGCTGTCGCCGGTTGCCGCCGCGGCTCGCTCGGGTCACCAAGTCGGTGCACAGGTCGCGGAGTTTGACGTTGTGGTCCTGCGAGACCCGGCGCAGGCGTTGCAGGGCGATGCCGGCGTCGATCCGTTCCTGGGCCATGAGGATGCCGATCGCCTGGTCGATGACGCTGCGGGAGAGCAGGGCCGTGCGCACGTCGGCGGCGGACTCGCGCTGGCGCTCGACCCGCAGGGCGACGTTGACCGCGTCGCCCACCCGGGCGGCGAAGGCGCGGGCCGCGTCCCGGCCCCGGCCCAGTGAGCCGGTCTCCACGCCGTAGAGGTTGAGGGCGGCGCCTCTCTCGCCCTCGACGTCGATCGGCAGCGCCAGCACGCAGCGCACGCCGGCCGAGAGGGCGTACGACGTGTAGGTGGGCCAGCGGGTCTCCGTCTCCAGGTCGGGGGCGTACTGCTCGGCCTGGGTCTCGGCGGCCTCCACGCACGGTCCCGAGCCGTTCTCGTACTGGCGCTGGTCGAGGCCGCTCGGCATGCCGCGGCTGCCCGCGAGGGTCAGCAGGCGGTCTGCGCGGCGCACCGTGATGCTGCACGCGGCGGCGCCTGGCACCGCCTCGACGGCACGGTCGGTCAGATCGCGTAGCAGCGTGTCGAGGCCGCTGCTGCGCACGATGGCCATTTCCAGCGTGTCGGGCGTGTCAGGGCTCATGACCGTACGGATATCCCGTCGACGGCCGTTAACGCCTCGGCGCACCCCGACGGTCATGTGGGGCTGTTCGCATCGACGATGCGGCGGGCGAGGTCGCGCAGCTTCACGTTCTCCCGCTGCGAGGCCTTGACCAGGGACTCGAAGGCCTCGGCCGCGTCCATGTCCATGCGTTCCATGAGAATCCCGGTGGCCTGTCCGATCAGGTCCCGGGTGCGCATGGCCTCCGTCAGCTGTTCGCGTACGGTCGCCGAGTCCAGGGCGAGGCTGACGTGTGCGGTGAAGAGGCGTCCGACGCGGGTGGCGGCCTCGTCGAAGGCGCGCGGCTTGCGGGAGTACGCCGTGAGGACGGTGAGGCGGCGGCGGTCGGCGCGCAGCCGCAGCGACAGCGCCGAGCGCAGGCCCAGCTCCGCGAGGGCGCTCCCGCCGTCGTCCGCCTCGCTGTCCTCCAGCCGTACGACGGGTGCCGTCCACAGGCCCTCCCAGTACGGGCCCTGCTCGCGCCGCGGGTGCCCTGACTCCGCCGAGCGCACGACCTCGTCGGTCCAGGCGACCGCACGGCGGTGCTGGCTGCTCTCGATGACGGAGATGCCCGCCTGGTCGGCGCCGGGCACGATGTGGACGGCGAGCCGGACCGCGGTCCGCATGGTGCTGTGCGGGGTGATCGTGTCGTGCAGTTGCTGAGCCGCCACCGTCAGGGCTTCCGCGAGCTCGAAACCGTCAGGGAAACGGGGCAAATCAGGAAACTCGGACGCAGCCACCACGAACCTCTTCGGCGTGCACGGCCAATGGCCGTGCGCAGGAGAGCTCCGCAGCACATTCCTGACTGCGAGCACAGGACGGACAGCACTTTATCTGCTCTGTTGCGTCGAGGTGACGTCCGGCCGACGGAGCGCAGAGGCACTTTCGGACGCACTCGTCGGCGTGGTGGAATGGGGGCGACAGGTCAGGAAGTGGCCTCCCCGGAATCCGGACGAACGTCTGCCAGGTGAGAGTGTCATGACCTTCATCCCGAATCCGTGCGAGCTGCGTGATCTGCGAGATCTGCCCGGCTGCACCGTGATCGCCCTGCCCCCGGAGATCGACTTCTGCAACGCCCCGGACCTGTACGCCCGCGTCAGGTCCGCCGTCGACGCCCGTGCCGACCGGCTGCGCCTGCTGGTCCTCGACCTCACGGGAACCCACTTCATGGACTCCCAGGGCGTACGACTCGTCAACGACATACGCCACCGTCTCCCGCCGCGGGCGCGGGTCCGGGTGGTGGCACTGCCCGACGGGATGGTCGGCCGGGTCCTGGAACTGACCGGGGCACGGCGGGACGTCCCCGTGTACGACAACCTCGCCGAGGCGCTGGAGTCGTAGACCGGTGTGATGGACCGGCGTCCTAGGCTGAGTCCATGGCACCGAACATCGCGACCAATACCGCCGTATCACTGGACGAGTTGCTGGACTTCGTACGGTCCCGTCACCACGCCATCCTGCTCACCCGCCGGTCCGACGGCAGCCCTCAGGGGTCGCCGCTGACCTGCGGGGTCGACGACTCGGGGCGGATCGTCGTCTCGACCTACCCCGAGCGCGCCAAGACCCGCAACGCCAGGCGGGATCCCCGGGTCAGCCTCATCGTGCTCAGCGACGACTGGGACGGGCCGTGGGTGCAGATCGACGGCACCGCCGAGGTCATCGACACTCCCGACTCCGTCGAACCGCTCGTGGAGTACTACAGGAACATCGCCGGTGAGCACCCGGACTGGGACGAGTACCGGGCGGCCATGCTGAAGCAGGGCAAGTCGATCATCCGGGTCGAACCGGAGCGGTGGGGGCCGGTCGCCACCGGCGGTTTCCCGGCGCGGCTCGCGTCGGACGACTGACCCCGCGGCCCAGGAGGCTAAGCCCTCGCCACCATCGCCTCGATTCCCGCCACCAGCAGCTCCAGCGCGAACTCGAAGTCCCGCTCGAGCATCTCCTCGACCGTGTCGCCGCCGCGGGCCTCCATGATCTTCGCTGACTCCTGGATGACCTCGGCGGCTTCCGGGGTCTGCGTCGCCGTGCTCATGGCGTGCTGGAAGTACTCGTCCGGGGTCACACCGGCGCTGGCGACGCGCGCGAAGAAGTGGCCCTCCAGCGTGCCGTAGCCGTACACGAACTGGAAGACGGCCGAGATGGCCCCGGTGACGCCGTGCACGGGAAGGCCGGTCTTGCCGATGACCTGCTGGACGACACGGGCGAAGGCCAGGTAGTTCGGGCCGAGGTTGAGATAGGTGCCGGCCAGCGGCGACACCCAGGGGTGGCGGACCAGCAGCGCCCGGTATCCCCGGGTCAGCGTCCGCAACTGGTCGTGCCAGTCCTCGTCGGCCTCCGGGTCGGGCAGGCCCAGCTCGCCGAAGACCGCGTCCAGGGCGAGTTCGAGGAGGTCGTCCTTGGTGTCGACGTACCAGTAGACGGACATCGCCGTGACGTTCAGCTCGGCGGCCAGCCGGCGCATGGAGAACCCGGCCAGCCCCTCCGCGTCCAGCAGCCGCACCGAGACCTCGGTGATCCGGTCGCGGTCCAGCCCCGACGGCTGCCCGCCACCACGGCCGCCCCGACGCGCCTTGCCCTCCAGCCAGACGCTGGTCCGCACCGCGGACCGGGCCGTCTTCGCCATGGCGCACCTTCCTAGACGTACGAATTGCCGCTCAGCTTAAACGCGCCTCCTGGGGGCGCGGGGCTGAGACATGTGCGGCTCCGCCGCGTGGGCGCGACCAGCCACAACGTGCCCGAAGCCCTCCCACTACCCAGGGACCCGAGCTCCTAGGCGGAGTCTGCCCGCTCCGCCCGACGCAGCAACGCGGCGGCGACCAGTCCCCCGAGCAACACGGCCACCGCCCCCACCAACTGACTGCTCTCCAGCCCGGAGGCGAACGCGTCCGTGATGCGCGCCCTCTCCTCGGCCGACCCCGCTTCGGCCAACGCCCCCGGCAGGGACACCGCCGCCACCGGGATCAGCGCCGCGAACCGCGAGTTCAGCACGGCACCGAGCACCGCGACACCCAGCCCCTGCCCGAACTCCGCCACCGTGCCGTTGATCCCCGCGCCGACCCCGGCCTTCTCCGGCGGGATCGCACTCATGATCGCGTGGGACATCGCCGGGCTGGCGATCGCGGCTCCCGCCCCGATGAGCAGCAGACCCAGCAGCGTGCCGGTGTAACCGCCGGAGGAGATCACGGCGATCGAGGCGAGGCCCGCCGCCATCACCGTCATGCCCAGCCCGATGGACAGGGGGGTCCCGAGCCGGGCCGCCCACTTCGCGGACACGCCGGTGAAGTTCAGCGCCACGATCACCAGGGCGAGCGGGGCCGTACGCAGGCCCGCCTCCAGGGGACCGTAACCGAGCACGAACTGCATGTGCTGGGTGAGCAGGAACAGCGATCCGCCCATCCCGAAGGTGATCAGCACCGCGCCGGCGACCGCTCCGGTGAAGCGCCGGTTCCTGAAGAAGTGCATGTCGAGCATGGGGTGGGGGATACGGCTCTCCCAGTACCCGAAGGCGGCCAGCACCACGACGGCGACGGCCGCCGGAGCCATCACCCGGCCGGAGGTCCAGCCGTGCTCCGGCCCGGAGATGATCGCGAACACCAGGGAGGCCATGCCGATGGTCGACAGCAGGGCGCCCAGCAGGTCGGGCCGGTCGCCCTGGGGGTTCTTGGACTCGGGGACGAGGGCCACGACCGCCACCAGGCCCAGCGCCGCGACCGGCAGGTTGATCAGGAAGATCGCTCCCCACCAGAAGTGGTTGAGCATGAAACCGCCGATGAGCGGCCCGGTCGCGAAGCCCAGCGAGTTCACCGCGGCCCAGATGCCGATCGCCTTCGGCTGCTCCTCGGGGGCGAAGATCTGCATCGCCACGGCGAGGGTGGTGGTCATCAGCAGCGCGCCGCCGACGCCCATGCCGGCCCGCGCCGCGATCAACTGGCCGGTCGAGTCCGCCAGCCCGGCCACCAACGAGCCGACACCGAACAGGACCAGCCCCGCGATCAGCATCTTCTTGCGGCCGTAGCGGTCGGCGGCGCTGCCCGCGGTGAGCAGCAGGCCGGACTGCACCAGCGAGTAGGCGTTGATCATCCACTGGATGTCGGAGGTGGCCGCCCCCAGCTCCCGGGTGAGAGAGGGGATCGCCACGTTCAGGACGGTGTTGTCGAGCAGCACGGTGAGCTGGGCGAGGCAGATGACACCGAGGATCAGCCAGCGCTGGGGGTGGCCGCCTGTCTGCCGGGTCTGCGCAGGGGTCTGCTCCTGGGGGGACGTCGTCATGCTGTACACCGTAGAACAGTTCCCATACGGCGTACAACGGAGATACGGGGATACGGGGATACGGGGATACGGGAACAGAGGGGAAGGGGGGGGGGGGGGGGCGCCCCCCNGTCGGTTCGGCCACCTTCTACGACCTGACGCAGAAGGCGTAAGGGGCCCGCGGGAAAAACGCTCCGGGAGATGCTCACGGGAACGTCCACAGGAACGTCCACGGGAACAGAGGGGAAGGGCGGTGGCCGCGGCCACCGCCCTTCCCCTCTGTTCCCGTGGACGTTCCTGTGGACGTTCCCGTGAGCATCTCCCGGAGCGTTTTTCCCGCGGGCCCCTTACGCCTTCTGCGTCAGGTCGTAGAAGGTGGCCGAACCGACCGTCACCTTCTTGAAGGTGGCCTCGATCCAGGTGGTGATCTGCGAGGACGTGCCGTCGCTGCTGCCGCCCATGCCGCCGCCTCCGGTTCCCGACGAGATGAAGTAGTGGATTTTTCCGTCCGTCACGTACTGCTTGAACTGGGCCAGCGTCGGGGAGGGGTCGGTGCCGTTGAAACCGCCGATCGCCATCACCGGGTCGCCGGTGGAGAGTTGGTAGCTCGCCGCGTTCTGGGCGCCGATGGCCGCCGCGGCCCAGGTGTACTGGTCGGCGTCCGTCTCCAGCAGCTTCTTGGCCTCGTCGGTGACGGTGGCGCCGTTGAGCAGACCGCCCACGCCTCCGCCGCCGCCCATGCCGCCGCCGTCGCCGGTCCGGCCGCCGGGAGCGCCGTTGCCCTGGGTGGTGCCGTTGCCGTTCTGCTGGTTCTGGCCGCCACCCGGGAAGCCACCGCCGCCGGGACCGCCGCCCCGGCCGCCCATCATGCTCGCGCCCGCCGGACCGGCGGTGGGGATGGAGCCGGTGTGCGCGGAGTTCACCGTGCTCAGCGTGTACGCCGCCGGGCCGGCCAGCGAGGCCACGATGCCGAGGCTCGCCGCAGCGAGCGCGAGCTGCCGGCCGAGCCTGGCCACGAAGATCAGACCGAGCGCGGCGACCAGGCCGCCGACCAGGACCAGCCACTTCAGCCAGGGCAGGTAGTCCGGGGTGCGGTTGAGCAGGACGTAACCCCAGGCGGCGCCGGCCACGACCGCGGCGGCGAGGGTGAGTGACGCCCACATCTCGCCCCGCTTCTCCCACAGGGTCGCCGAGCCCATGCCGATGACGGCGGCGAGGTAGGGGGCGAGGGCGATCGTGTAGTACTGGTGGAAGATGCCCGCCATGTAGCTGAAGACCACCATGGTGATCAGCAGCGAACCGCCCCACACCAGGAACGAACTCCGCCTCACGGACGTCCGTTCGAACTTGCGGGTGGCCACCAGACCGGCGACGAGCAGGATCAGCGCCGCGGGCAGCAGCCAGGAGATCTGGGAGCCGATCTCGGAGTTGAACATCCGGTCCCAGCCGGTCTCACCCCACTGTCCGGTGCCGCCCGCGCCTCCGCCGCCGACGCTGCCGGTCTCCTCGCCGTTGATGCGGCCGAGGCCGTTGTAGCCGAAGGTCAGCTCCAGGAAGCTGTTGTTCTGCGAGCCGCCGATGTACGGGCGGGACGACGCCGGCCACAGCTCGACGATCGCCACCCACCAGCCGCCGGCCACGACCATCGCACCGGTGGCCAGGGCGAGTTGTCCGAAGCGCTTCTTCAGGTTCACCGGCGCGCAGACCGCGTACACGATCGCCAGCGACGGAAGGATCACGAAGGCCTGCAAGGTCTTGGCGAGGAACGCGAAGCCGATCGCGACACCGGCCCACACCAGCCACTTCGTCCGGCCGTCCTCCAGGGCCCGGACCACGAAGTAGCAGGACAACGCCATCAGCAGTGCCAGCATCGCGTCCGGGTTGTTGAACCGGAACATCAGCGCCGCGACGGGAGTGAGCGCGAGCACCGCGCCCGCGATCAGACCGGCCCCGGGGCTGAACCTGCGGCGCACGGACGCGTAGACGACCGCGACGGTGCCGACGCCCATGAGGACCTCGGGAGTGAGGATCGCCCACGAGTTCAGGCCGAAGACCCTGACCGCGATCTCCATCGGCCACAGGAAGGCCGATGGCTTGTCGACGGTGATGGCGTTGCTCGCGTCCAGCGAGCCGAAGAACATCGCCTTCCAGGACTTGCTGCCCGCCTGGACGGCCGCCGAGTAGAAGGAGTTGGAGTAACCGGAGGCGCTCAGGTTGTACAGGTAGAGCGCGGCGGTCGCGAGCAGGAGGCCGAGGAACGCTGGGCGCGCCCAGCGCGGATCCTCGGGCCGCCCCCGCCACAGTCTGCGGACGAAGGGCGGCTTGGGCTCGCCGGACTCGGGGGCCGGCGGAGCCGGGATGGCCACCGGTTCCTGAACGGCCGTGTCCGTACCGGCTGTCGGCGGCTCCCAGGCCGAGGGGCCCTGGGGGGTCGGATGGTCGGTGTGGGTGGTCATCGGGCGTCCCTGGGGTCGGTGTCGGTCGGGCGCACCGGCTGCAGCTGCATGGTCGCGTCCCTGCTGGTGCGGTCCGCGGCGTCACCGGCGCGGAACTGGGTGGTGTCGAGCTGGTCGGTCTCGAACCGGTCGGCGTCGAACTGATGGCCGACGTACGGCGATCGGGGCGCAGTGGCGTACCGGGGCGCCTGCGTCGGCGCCTGCGCCTGCGCCTGCGCCTGCGCCTGCGCCTGCGCCTGCGTCGGCGCCTGGCCCGTCGGGCGTTGCGGCAGCGGCGCGTGCGGCTGCCGGTGGGCTCCGGGTGCCGTGAAGTAGGTCGGGGCGGACGGCGTGTGCGAGGCCACGACCGTCGACTCGCGCTTGTCCGGGAACACCCACGCCCGGAAGAGCAGGAAGCGCAGGACCGTCGCGGCCAGGTTGGCGGCGATGAGGACCGCGAGTTCGGTGGAGTGCGCGGGGTCGGAGGCCGCCGCGTTCAGGGCCGCGAGGGAGCCGCTGGTCAGGGCGAGGCCGATGCCGAAGACGACCAGGCCCTGCGCCTGGTGCCGGACGGCGCCGCCGCTGCCGCGCACTCCGAAGGTCAGCCGGCGGTTGGCCGCCGTGTTGGCGACCGCCGAGACCAGCAGGGCGAGCGCGTTGGCGATCTGCGAGCCGCCAAACTGCCGGAAGGCGCTGTAGAGCACCAGGTAGAAGAGCGTCGACAGACCGCCGACGACGCAGAAGCCGACCAGCTGGCGGGCCAGGCCCTTCGGCACGTCCTGGATGTCGCGGTCACGCGGGTCGTCGCCGAAGGGCCGGGTGATCCGGTCCAGTGGCAGCGAACCGGTGGCCAGAGCCTTGCCCACGCGCCATACCCCCTTCAGATCCTCGGTGGCGGTCTTCACGATGTGGACCGTCGAGTCCGGGTCGTCGACCCAGTCGACGGGAACCTCGTGGATCCGCAGCCCGGCCCGCTCGGCGATCACCAGCATCTCGGTGTCGAAGAACCAGCCGCTGTCCTCCACGAGGGGCAGCAGTACCTGGGCGACGTCCCGGCGGATGGCCTTGAAGCCGCACTGCGCGTCCGAGAAGCGGGCCTGGAGGGAGCCGCGCAGGATGAGGTTGTAGGAGCGGCTGATGAACTCCCGCTTGGCGCCGCGCACCACCCGCGAGCTGCGGGCCAGCCGGGAGCCGATCGCGAGGTCCGAGTGGCCGGAGATCAGCGGTGCCACCAGCGGCAGCAGCGCGTTGAGGTCGGTGGACAGGTCCACGTCCATGTAGGCGAGGATCGGGGCGTCCGAGGAGGACCAGACGGTGCGCAGCGCCCGGCCGCGGCCCTTCTGCTCCAGCCGGAAGGCCCGCACCTCCGGGATCTCCGCCTCCAGCCGCGCGGACACCCGCGGGGTGGTGTCCGTCGACGCGTTGTCCGCGATCGTGATGCGGAACGCGTAGGGGAACGTGCGCTTGAGGTGCTCGTGCAGTCTCAGCACACACGGCTGGAGGTCCTTCTCCTCGTTGTAGACGGGGATCACTACGTCCAGGACAGGCGTACCGGCATCCGTGGCCGGGAGGTGCTCCCGCGCCGGCAGGGTGCCGGGAGAAGAGTCGGTTCGCATGCCAACGACTCTGGTCAGGCCCCCTGTTGTACCCATATGGCGGCGCTGTGCTGTGCCTGTGAGTGCGATTGCCAGTTGGTTTCGGGCGCCGGACGGGGCACCACCGGGCCCAGCGCGGGCAGGTGCACGGTGAACACGGTGCGCCCGGGAACGCTGTCGACGGTCACCGCACCGTCGTGCGCGGCCGCGACGGCCTGCACGATCGCGAGGCCCAGGCCGGTGGACCCGGAGGCCCTGGAACGCGAGGAGTCGCCGCGGGCGAACCGTTCGAAGACCCGCGGGAGCAGATCGGGCGGGATGCCCTGTCCGTCGTCCTCCACGTCCACGCACAGCCACGGCCCGCGCCGCTGCACGCGCGCGGTGACGGTCGTACCGGGTGGGGTGTGCTTGCTGGCGTTGGCCAGCAGGTTGACGAGCACTTGCTGCAAGCGGGCCGCGTCCGCGGACACGAGCGCCGGCTCGTCGGGCAGGTCGAGCCGCCAGGTGTGGTCCGGTCCGGCCGCGCGGGCGTCGCTGATGGTGTCCACGACGAGCGGTACGAGGTCGGTCTGCTCGAACTGGAGGGGCCGCCCGGCGTCGAGGCGCGCGAGCAGCAGCAGGTCCTCGACGAGGAACGTCATGCGGCCCGCCTCGGACTCGATACGGCCCAGGGCGTGCCGGGTGTCTGGCCCGACCTGCTCTCTGCCGCGCCGGGTCAGCTCGGCGTACCCGCGGATGGAGGCCAGGGGAGTCCTGAGCTCATGGCTGGCGTCGGCCACGAACTGCCGTACCCGCATCTCGCTCTGCTGGCGGGCGTGCAGGGCGCCGTGGACGTGGTTGAGCATGCGGTTGAGCGCCGCCCCCACCTGCCCGACCTCGGTGTGCGGGTCGGTCTCCGACTCGGGGACCCGCTCGCTGAGGTTCACCTCGCCGGTGTGGAGCGGCAGTTCGGAGACCCGGGTGGCGGTGGCGGCGACCTTGCGGAGGGGGCGGGTGGCGACACCGACGAGGACGTAGCCGGCGATAGCGGCGGCGACCAGGCCGGCGGCGGTGACGCTGACCTCGACGAGGATGAGGGTGTTGATGGTGTCGGTGACGTCGGTGGTCGGCAGCGCCACGTAGTAGGCGCCGTTGCCGCCCTGGCGGTACTCCACGCGGTACTGGCCCAGCCCCGTGAGGGTCACGGTGTGGGCTTTGCCGTCCCTGGAGACGGCGCTCAGATCGGCCTTCTGCGTGTCGCTCAGATCGGCCGACTTGGCGTCCGTGACCCCGTTGTCGTCCTGCGCGGGCTTGCCGACCTTGGCCTCGGTGATCTCACCGCTCACGACCTTCGCCGCGACCGTGCCGATCATCTGCTGCGGGCCCCTGGTGACGAATTCCGAGAGGTTCTGGACCTTGGGCACCTTCTTGTCCGGGTCGTCATCGGGCTTGGGCTGCTGCGCGCCGGGCAGAGACTGGGGGCCGGCGCCCGCCGCACGTCCCACCACCTCGCTGAGCGAGCCGTCCAGCTGCTGGTACAGGCGCGACTGCATCGCGATCGTCGTCACCGTGCCGATGACGGCACACACCACCGCGATCAACGCCACCGCGGAGACGACGAGCCGCGTACGCAGTGTGCGCGGCTGTCGTCCTCGCCTCAGCTTCTGCTTTTTCTGCGTACGCGTCCGTCGTCGTCCGCTCATGACGCCGCGGGCTTGATCAGGTAGCCGGCTCCACGCCGGGTGTGGATCATCGGCTCACGACCCGCGTCGATCTTCCGCCGCAGGTAGGAGATGTACAGCTCGACCACATTGGCCTGGCCGCCGAAGTCGTACGACCACACCCGGTCGAGGATCTGCGCCTTGCTCAGCACCCGGCGCGGGTTGCGCATCAGGAAGCGCAGCAGCTCGAACTCGGTCGCGGTGAGGTGGATGTTGTCCCCGCCGCGCGACACCTCGTGGCTGTCCTCGTCGAGGGTGAGGTCACCGACGACCAGCATGGAGTCGGACCGCCGGTCGGCCGCACCCGAGCGCCGGATGAGCCCACGCAGCCGGGCCACGACCTCTTCGAGGCTGAACGGCTTGGTGACGTAGTCGTCGCCACCGGCGGTGAGCCCGGCGATACGGTCCTCGACCGCGTCCTTCGCGGTCAGGAAGAGGACCGGCACCTCGGGCAGCTCACGCCGCAGCCGTCCCAGAACGGCCAGCCCGTCCATGTCGGGAAGCATCATGTCCAGGACGACGGCGTCGGGCCGGAACTCACGGGCGGTCTGGATGGCGCCCGTGCCGTCACCGGCACTCCGGATCTGCCATCCCTCATAGCGCAGGGCCATGGACAGCAGCTCGGTGATCGACAACTCGTCGTCCACCACAAGCACTCGGACGGGGCTCCCGTCCGGCCTCAGCAGTTCGGTGCGCCCCTGGGGCGAGGTCGTGGTCATGCTGGACACGATGTCGGTGGCCTCTGAGAGCACGCTTTCGAGAACCTGTGATTTTCCTGAGAAACGCACAGGAGGCTCTCAGGGAACACCTGGGAAGCCCACCGGCACGGCCGCCTTCAGGCGCCCGGTTCTCAGGCGCCGGGTTCTCAGGCGCCGGGTTGTCTGGCGCCGGGTTGTCTGGCGTCCTGCCGTCAGAACAGCCCGGACTGCACGCCCGGCGGCGGCGCCTTGAACTGCCGCACCGGCACGGTGACCTGCTCGCTACCGGCGGGAACCAGCTCCCACCCCGTCATCAACCGCGTGTCGAGTACGACTACGGCCCCGCCCTCGGGCAGCAGATGCAGGTCGGGTCCGGCGGCCGCCACCAACCGACCGCTCACCGCACCGCCCGCCACGAGCTCGCTCACCTCGCCGATCGCGGCCGGCAACCCGGCGAGCCCGAACACCCCGGCGTGATCCACGGGTTGGCAGGCCGCCCGCTCCAGCGACTCCGGCCAGCCACCGAGCCGCACGGCCCGCGCATGCAACTCCGCGACCTCGGACGTCCGTTCGGCCTCCGTCTCCGGCAACGCGGCCCGCACCGCCCGCTTCACGGCGTACGGAATCCGGTCCGGCACCCCGAGCGCGGCACGCAGCAACTCCTCTGTGCGCCGCGCGGCCATGAGGGGCCCGGTGCCCAGCCAGGTGAAGCAGACGGCACCCTGCTCAAGCAGCCGGGCCGAGCCCCGTTCTTCGGCGGTGATGCCGACCTTGAGCAGGCCGGGACCGAACCAGGCCAGATAGACGCGGTACGGCCTCGGGTCGTCCGCGATGGTGTCGGCGGCCACGGAGTGCGCCCGGTCCAGCCGCGCACACTCCTCGCAGCGCGCCCCCATGCTCCGCCCCGGCACGGCCGCCCGCACCGGACACGCATGCCCCCGCGCTCCCACACACGTCCGGCCACCCCCCTCCGCGACCCCGAAGGCCACCCGCTTCCCCCAGGTCAGCGCACTGCGCCGACCCCCGTCCCACACCAGCACGGGACCCTCCGCCGACCAGCGCAGTCCCGAGCACTTCCATGCCTGTGCCATCTCTGTCGAGAGTAGGGGGCGCCACTGACAATCACGTCCGGGTGCGGCTCAGCCACCGGGATGGACGGTGGCGGGCGCGGACTCCCCGGCCGCAGGCACCGGTACCGACCCGGACGCCGATACCGACCCCGACGCCGGTGCTGCCATCGACACGGGTGCCGACACCGGCAGATCCGCCACGGCCGTACCCCGCACCCCCCGCCCCGCCACCCGGCACCCGACACACCCGGGATGCCCGGCGCGCGCCGACCGGTCCCGCACCCGCATCCCCCATTCCGCCCTGGGCCGCCGCCCCGACGGCTTGCCCCAGCCGGCGAGATGCAGGTACCAGGTGACGAGAAGGCTCACCACCACGATCGCGAGTCCGCCTGCCAGGAGCGGGACGGACACCAGGCACACCCCCGCTCCCAGGACCGCGGTCCCCACCGTCGCGATGGCGACGCCGGTCCATCCCGCGACCGTATGGCCGTGGTCATACTGATGTGCGCTCACGTGTCCGCCTCCCCAGAGCCGAAAGCCCGGTCTCCCACCAGGTATCTCACCGCGTGAGAAATTTATCGCATAAACCTCTCACGAACTAAGGGAATCAGGAAGTACCCGGATGCAAGCCAAGCCGCGCCCCACCGCCACTCCGGCCCAGGCGCTGTCGGCGATGGACTCCCTCGTCGCCGCCCATCTGCTCGGCCAGCAGGAGATGGCCCAGCGGCTGGGCCTGAACGTCACCGACCTCCTCTGTTTCGCGTGCGTCCTCAAAGCCGGCGAGGACCTCCTCACGGCCGGCGATCTCGCGGAGCACGCGCACGTCACCACGGGCGCGGTGACCGGGATCCTCAACCGCCTGGTCCGTGCGGGCTTCGTCACCCGGGTCCCCGACCCGACCGACCGCCGCCGCGTCCGTGTGGCCGCCGTCCCGTCCGCGGTGGCCCGTGTGCACGCCCTCTACGAGCCGTACTACGCCCGCCTGAACGCCCTCTTCGCCGACTACACCGCCGACGAGATCGCCGTACTCACCGACTGGTTCACCCGCACGACGACCCTCGCGCACGGGTACATCGAGGAGTTGCGGGTGCAGGACGCGAGCGGCGCCGCCCCGGACGTTCGTACGGGGGGATAACTCCCCGTACCGCTACTACCCCCCGGGCTGCCACCCCGTCATGGTGGAGCCAGCCCTACCTCCGGTTCGGTAGAACACACCATCGTTCCCGGCGGCGCGCGACGGCATCGTTGACCTCGGTCGATCCCCAAGTGGTCGAGCAGGTCAGAGAGTTCGAGCCCGTCGCCCGGAAGGAAACGTCATGGAGTCGCCGCTCCCGCCGAAGCCGCAGTCCCAGTCGGCGCCGGGCCCGCTCTCCTCGTTCGCCCGCTTCGTGGTGTGCGGCGGCGGCATCGGAGTCCTCTCCAGCTTCGCCGTACCGCTGGTGGCCATGACCGTGCCCTGGGCGGTGGCGAACGCGGTGATCACGGTCGCCTCCACCCTCCTGTGCACCGAGATGCACGCCCTCTTCACCTTCGGCACGGGCCGGCGTCCCGGCTGGCGCCGGCATCTGCAGTCCGCGGGTTCGGCGACGGCGGCGTACGTCGTGACCTGCGCCGCGATGTTCCTGCTGCACGCGGTGCAGTCGTCGCCAGGCACCCTCCGGGAGCAGGCGGTCTACCTCTCCGCGTCCGGCCTCGCCGGTGTCGGCCGCTTCCTGGTCCTGCGCCTGTTCGTCTTCGGGGGCGGCAAAAGCCTGCCGAGCCGGACGGCCACGCCGAAGCGGCCGGCCCGCGACTGGAATCCTCCGTTTGTGAGGACTGAGGCGTTTGCCGGGTGACAGATGATTGGCGGGCTAGCGTGCCCGGGTCACTGTTCGTGTGAGAGTGCACCACGTGCACGAGGGGGATTCCTTCACATGCGGAACATGCGGAACATGCGGAACACGGGGACCACGCAGAACACCCGGAACGTACGGAGCCTTCGAAGAACACTGTCGCGACTGACCATCGCGCTGCTCGCCGGAACCGGTCTCGCCCTGTCCGGCCCGGGCACCGCCCACGCCACCACCACGACCGACATCCCGGCACCCACCACCGACGGCGTCTCGGCCACGGTGACGTTCTACGACACGGTCGTCCCGCAGCCCTACAACCCGGACCCCGCCGCCTACTTCGGCGACCGCAAGTGCCTGAACACCTACCACGACTACACCCCGACGCCCGGCTGCGGCGGCTTCAAGCTCGGCGTCACCCTGCACAACGTCCGCAACCAGCCGGGCTACCTCGCCGGACTGCGCAGCACCGACGACTACTTCGACGCGTACGCCGACACCGCCCGCACCTTCGGCTGCCTCCGGCCCGACGGCACCTTCGACCACGGCACCAGTTTCGTCGTCCGCACCGAGCAACAGCCCCTGCAGCCCGTGTACTACACCACGCAGACCTCCTGGGTCCTCTACCAGCAGGGCCAGTACCCCGACCAGGACACGGGCCCGGGCTTCTACATGAACTTCCCCGCGGTCGAGGTGAACTGCCCCGACGGCATGACCCCGGCCCAGTACGGCCTGAAGGTCACCAACGTCAACGTCACGGTCGAGGACGACAACGTCTTCGGCCACACGACGTGGAGCGCTGCGGGACCGTACTACGGCTGAAGCAGCCCAGGTCGGCGGGTTCCGCGTCCGCGCACCGTCTCAGCCGGCGTGCGGACGGGGAACCCGGCGCCGCTGCCGCCCGCGCAGGGAGTCCAGCACCGCCCCGAGGGCCAGCGACTGAGCCAAGGCGGCGACGACGATCCCGCCGACGAAGAACCACGCGGGCGCCTCCGCGCCGAACACCGCCTCGCCGAGCCCTGCGATCACCCCGAACACGGGGAAGGTGAACAGCGCGGGCCACACCCAGATCATCGAGGCGTCCGGGCTCTCCCCGAACAGCGGCTCGGCCGCGGCGACCGCCACGGCGACCGCGACCAGGCCGAGGTAGACGGCCGAGGCGGGGTTGGCGAACATCAGACGTACGAGAGTGCGCGTGCGGGTACCTGCAGAGCGAGCGTTCATCGGTTTCTCCCCCGGTTGTCGTATGCCTCCAGGGTCGGTCGGCGGCCCGCCGGTGTCGTGAGTACCCGTACTCAGCTCGGCGACTCAGGCGCTACGGGTCGCTCGGCGACGAAGGAACCGAGACCCACTTCGGCTCGGACGAGTCCCTCTGATTTGAGATGGGCCAGTGCCTTCTGCGCGGTCGAGGCCGCGATGCCGAACTCGGCGGACAACTCGACGACGGACGGCACCCGAGCCCCCACCGGGTACTCGCCGGACGCGATGCGATCGGTGATGGCTGCGGCGACCTGTCGCCAGACGGGCCGGGTGCGGTCAAGGTCGGGACTCATGCGGTGGACGCTAAAACTCTGCGGTAGACCGCGCGACCGCAGTAGACTTCGGTAGACCGCGAAGAGCAGGCCATGGAAAGCCCCCGCGACGGGTGGAGCCGTCCGGGGGCATGGCCACCAGCCGCACTGGAGCTGATGACATGACCGACCTTATCCACCACCCCACCACCTGGGTGACCCTGCTGTTCAAACCACCCAGCGCACCCGACCGCGCGGAGCGACCGCCGCTCCCCACACCCATCGCCGCACCCCTCCTCCCTCCCCACCGCAGCCCGTACGGCCTCGACACCCCCCTCGACGCCACCGCGAGCCGCTCCGTACGCCCGTACCTCGCCGCACACGAACCCTGGTTCCACGGACTGGAGATCCCCGGGCTGGGGGCCGCCTGATGGAACCGCAACCGCGATCACAGCCGCAGCCGCATTCCTCGTGCGAACCCCGCCTCCTCCCCTGGACGGGCCCGGAAGGCAAACCCTGCTACCTGGTCACCGACGACCACGCCGGCCCGGTCTCCCGCCTGGCCGACGCCACGGAGTCGATCCAACTGGGCATGGGCTCCGAACTCCTCGAACACGCCCGTGACCTGCTCCCGAACACCCCGCCCGGCGAGGCTCGGTACCTGGCGGAACGCCTGACGGAGGCCCTCCGGGACACCCTCCGCATCGCGGAGAGCCGGGGAAGACGACTGAGCCGCCTGAACTGAACGGACCCCTCGTCGACGGCGTGGCCCTCACCGAGGATCCAGCCGTCGGCGAGGGCGTCAACGATTATCCAGGATTCCCTGAATTCAGGATCGCGTGTACTTTCGTGGGGTGCTGACTGTTGCTTCCGACATCGAGGTGCTGGCCCGCTTCGGCCGCGCGCTGGCCGACCCGATCCGCTGCCGCCTCCTGCTGGCCCTGCGCGAGGCCCCCGCCTACCCGTCCGAGCTTGCCGAGGTTCTGGGGATCTCCCGCACCCGCCTGTCCAACCACCTCGCCTGCCTGCGGGACTGCGGCCTCGTCGTCACGGTCCCCGAGGGCCGCCGCACCCGCTACGAACTCGCCGACGAACGCCTCGGCCACGCCCTCGACGACCTGCGCACCGCCGTCGTCGCCGTCGAGACCGACCGCACCTGCCCCGACGCCGAGGAAAAGGGCTGCTGCTGAGATGGCCGCCACGACTCCCATGTCCCTGGGCCCGTCCCCGGCCCGCCGAGACGTACTGGCGAAGCGCATACGGCTGCTGGTCGCGGCGACGATCACCTACAACGTGATCGAGGCGGCCGTCGCCATCACCGCCGGAACCCTGGCCTCCAGCACCGCGCTGGTCGGCTTCGGCCTCGACTCGGTCATCGAGGTCTCCTCCGCGGCCGCGGTCGCCTGGCAGTTCTCCGCCCGGGACCACACGGTCCGCGAAGCCCGCGAGAAGACCACCCTGCGGATCATCGCCGTCTCCTTCTTCGCCTTGGCCGGCTACGTCACCCTGGACGCCGTCCGCGCGCTGACCGGCACCGGCGAAGCCGGGCACTCCACCCCCGGCATCGTGATCGCCGCCCTGTCCCTGCTGGTCATGCCGTTCCTGTCCGCCGCCCAACGCCGCGCCGGACACGAACTGGGCTCCGCCTCCGCCGTGGCGGACTCCCGGCAGACCCTGCTGTGCACCTACCTCTCCGCCGTCCTCCTCCTCGGCCTGCTCGCCAACAGCCTCCTCGGCTGGAGCTGGGCCGACCCGATCGCGGCCCTCGTCATCGCCGCGATCGCCGTCAAGGAAGGCCGCGACGCCTGGCAGGGCAAGGGCTGCTGCGCCCCGACGGCACTGCCCGCTCCCGGCGACGGGGCGGCGGACGCGTGCGGATGCCGACCAGACTGCGACTGCTGCTGACGGGCTGCTGAAGAGCTGCCGAGACCGCCGGAACTCGAACGGGCGTCAGGCAGCGCCGCTGACTCCCGGGGCCACGAAGCGCCTGTGGAGCGGGAAGAACTCCGGCTGGGGGTCGCTCTCCACGCCCAGCTCGCCCTTCAGCACGGGTTCGATCCTGGAGGCGATGAACCGGCCGAAGTGCTCCTCTGACTCCCAGATGTCGAGCACGTGGAAACCGTCGTCGGCGAACCACGCCACGTGCAGCACACACCCGTCCGGAGAGTCCTCTTCCCAACGCACCCTCTCGCGGGCCTCCTTGTACAACTCGGGCGTGATCTCGGGCCACACAAAAGTCATGACGACGGCCATGGAGGTCCCTCTCGATCGTCTCGGCGCGCCACGATCCGCGCGGCGCGCACGACGACGCTAAGCAGCCCGCTCCGCCCGGGCACGCCAGGCGAGCCATCCGTGCGACGGACTCGCCGAAGTGCGGTGTCAACCGAGGTCGGAGAGGTCCTCGCGGGTGAGGGCGATCGACCCGGCGGACGTGTTCTCCTCCAGGTGGGCGAGGGAGCCGGTGCCGGGAATGGCGAGGGTGACGGGGGACGAGGCAAGCAGCCAGGCCAGGGCGATCTGAGAGACCGTGGCGTCGTGCCGTTCCGCGACCTTGGCGATGCGGTCACCGCTGAGGTCGCTCAGGCCGCCGCCCAGCGGGAAGAACGGCACGTAGGCGATGCCTGCCTCCTCACAGGCGGCCAGGACCTCCCTGTCGTCGCGCTTGTCGGCGTGGAAGTGGTTCTGAACGGCCGAGACGGGTGCGATCGCCCGAGCCTCGGCAAGGTGGCCGGAGTCGACGTTGCTCAGGCCCAGGTGCCGGATCAGGCCCTCCTCACGCAGCGCGGCCAGCACCTCGAATCGTCCGGCGACGGATTCGCCCCGTGGCGGCGGCTCAATGCCCCCGATGCGCAGGTAGACGAGATCGAGGCGATCCACACCGAGGGTTTCGAGGTTCTCCTCGACCAGCGCTCGCAGAGCCCCGGGATCGGTGGTCGCGGCCAGGCCGCCGTCGGGGGTGCGGACCGGGCCGACCTTGGTGGCGATGACCAGGTCGTCCGGATAGGGATGCAGGCTCTGCCGGATCAGGGAGTTGGCACGGACGCTGCCGTCGCCGCTGGCGTAGAAGGCCGCGGTGTCGATGTGGTTGACGCCGAGTTCGAGGGCCCGGCGCAGGACCGCGCGACCGGTCTCGGGGTCGCGGGCCGGACCACCGAAGCTGTTCGTGGGCAGGCGCATGGCCCCGAAGCCGAGCCGGTTGACCAGAAGGTCGCCACCAAGGCGGAAGTCATCACTCATGAACACAGGCTGGGCGCAGGGCTGTTCGGTCCGCGAACCCGTGGCAGCTTCCTGCCATCGGGCAGAATGAGGACGTGGCAGAGATCGTGACGATCCGCGGCGACCTGGAACTCCTCACTCGCACCGAGCACGTGTTCTCCTCGGTCCGCGAGGAGTTCGTCTGCGTCGCCCGCGACCTCGACACCTGGCCTCACCCAGGAGCCCGCCGGCTCACCGGCGACCGGGCCCGCTCCAGCGGCACCCACCGGATCCGCAAGCTGTTCAGTCCGGCCGCACTGGCCGACGAGCGCAGCCGCGACCACCTGACCGCACTCGTCGACAAGGGCGCCCACGTGCGGATAGCCGCCACCGCCCTCCCACACGAGACGATCATCATCGACCGCCGCTTCGCGATCCTCGCCGGCGTCAACGCCCCCGGCGGCCGCGACTACACCCTGACCACCGCCCCCACCCTGGTCGGCACGGTCCACGCCCTGTTCGAAGCCGCCTGGGAAACCGCCACCGACCTCAAAGCCCTCCTCCGCGGCGACCAGCCCCACCTCACCCCCGAGAGCCGCACCATCCTGCGCACCCTGGGATCAGGCGCCACCGACGAGACAGCCGCCCGCGAACTCGGCATGTCCCTGCGCACCTACCGCCGCCGAGTCGCCGACCTCCTCGCCACCCTCGACGCGGGATCACGATTCCAGGCGGGGGTACGCACGGGGGAGCTGGGCCTGAGCGGCTGAGAAGGTGACCTCGGCACTCCAGTTCGCGCCGGACTCCGTTCCTACGTCAACCCGCCCGACCGGCCACAACAGCCCTGACTTCCCGGTCTTGGGCTCATAGGCAGCCACTTTGGCGCAAGCCTCGAAGATCATGGTTTCACGTCGTTCTTTACTTCAGAAGGCCCTGCAGGCATGAGGTCGTAGCGCTAATGGCGGTGACGGGGCGACGCTTGCCGCGGCGGCAGAGTCAATGTGATTTGTCGGACGAGTTGCTGGAAGCATGCCAGGGACGCGAGGGCGGGCAGGGCGGCTCCGGCGATACCGGTGAAGGTCCTGTCAGCCTGAGCTACGCACAGCAGGATAGCGACGGAGGAGAACAGCAGAACGATGAACCATGAGTGCAGAGCCCGCCTTCGGTGCAAGGCAGTTCGGAGGATGGAGAGAGACGCCACCATCCAGGGGCCATACACGAGAAGAGGCCACTGAGGAATCATCCCGCTCTTCGTACCGGACGAGATGTTCTGCAGAGGCTCGTAGGCCACCATTCCGCCGAAGACGCTCACCATCGCCACGATGACGGCAACGAATGCGAGGATGACGAAGCTGCCAGTCTGCATCCACTTGAGTCGGAGTTTTCGGGCTCGAGTCTTCCGATGCCCGGCAGAGGAGCGTCGGATAGGCGGAAGCTGAGCGGTGATCTGCGCCAGGTTCTCCAACGGGTCGGTGAAGTTGACGCCGGACGGAGAATCGCTGCGAGGTGGCGGCGCTGCGGCCGCCTGCTCCGCCGGAACGGCCTCCTGCAAGAGATAGGCAAGTTCCTCGACCGGGTCCCAGCCTGACTCGGGAGGTGCCAGGGGAACCCCTGAGTGAAGGACATCGGCAGGACTACTGTGCCAACCGGTACCCGACTCATATGGAGATGCGTCGGAATGCCATTCACGCCGCGCAAAGGAGGGATCCGCATAGTCGTGATTCATGTAAATCCGCCCCCGTCACGCGCGGTCCGCGTGACAGCCGGACTTTTCGTGGTCGTTCCACCGCTGATTGAGCTCCTCCTGGGCCGCCTCCAGCAGCGCGAGGAACTCGCCGAGCAGGGACTCGGTAACTTGGAGTTCGGCGTGCGCACCGCCCCCGTGCAAGGTGCCACACGACTCAAGCGCCGAGTGTGCCAGACCAGGCACGTAAGTGTATTTTTTCACTGTCACATCATGCTTCGTAGGCACTTTATCCTTCCGCGTGCCGCGGTGAGGCAAGCCTTGGGACCCTGCTTTCGTCATATCCCGCTAACGCTGCTCCCTCTCCTCCAGATGCGCGGCAAATGAGTGACCCTGGCGTAGGGGAAACGTTGAGGAGAGCGTTTCTTAATTAATGTCATTCGCGTCTCGCTCTGCATTTTATGAGTCGAGCGGGTTGTCTCTCAAATCTCCTTGAGCAAAAAATAGGATTCGTCGTCAGTACTGATCTTCACAGCGTGGTGTCGGGGAGGCAGACGTACAGCGGCGGACACCCACGCTCACCAGCGGGCCCTCGCAGCAGCTGAGCGGAACACCGGTCCGAGGTCGAGCGCCCACCCAAGTCGCTTCGGGACGAAGGCACCGTGTGGCTGACTGTCGTCGGCCGCGGCACAGGAACCAACGCTCTGTCTCCTCTGTTCAAGACGAGGGCGTGAAGCCAGCGGACTGGTCGAGGTGGAACGCGGAGCCCTGGGTCGTCGGAGTCCAACCCCCGCGAAGGGCAAGCTGGATGGCCGCCGGTCTCCGCACGAGCTTGTCGCCTACCTGCGCAAAGCCCATGGCCGGGTCATCCGCCCCTGCCGCGAGGCGTCACGTGGCCTGCCCGCCCGCCGCGGCGTCACCTCAACCACACCGTGCAGACCCGGACCCTGCACGCCTACCTGCGCTGGCGCAACGCCAACGCCCGCCACCGCTATGTCCTGGCTGCCGAACGCAAGGAACGCGCCCGCGTCCGCAGAGAGAAGGGAATCCCTGGGGAGGCCGCGCCGTCACCTCCGTTGCCTGAGGGTGGCAGTCACCACCCAGTGGCGGACCACCCCATGGAGCAGCACCGCCGTGCCACCTGTTCCGTGACCGTGGACCACGACACGCCTAAGACGTCCACCGCCTCAGGGCCGTCAAGCGCTGCTTCCTGCTCCGGCTTCTGAGGATGCTGCGACGCCCGGCGACGTTGATGTCACGCCCTGATGTCAAAGGCCCCCCGGGATGATCCCGGGGGGCCTTTGGCTTGTGTGCACTCGGCAGGATTCGAACCTGCAACCTTCTGATCCGTAGTCAGATGCTCTATCCGTTAAGCTACGAGTGCTTGTCTTGTTTTCCCGCCGCTCCGGCCTTCCGGCCCGCTCGCGGCGACAGGAAGAACATTACATGACTGCCGCCGCCATGTGAAATCCGTTTGCCATACCGCTTGTGAGCTGCGAAAACGACCCTCAGAGCGGGTTTGGAGCGACGAGGGAAACACCGAAGCCCCGGCCGTGTCGACCGGGGCTTCGTGATCAGGTGCGGAGGCGGAGGGATTTGAACCCTCGATGGGATTGAAGTCCCAAACCGCATTAGCAGTGCGGCGCCATAGACCGGACTAGGCGACGCCTCCAGCACAGCCGCCCGCGCGAGCGCGAGTGGTGCGTGCAGATGATGACACAGTCGAGCGGGGTGTCACCAATCGCCTCCCACGGTACTAGGAGGGCGGGCCGCAGGGCAAAGCGCATATCGGCGGCGGCGTGGATCGCAACGTCCCGGGGGCGACCGCGTTAGTCAGGTCATGTTGCAGGTCACCCGGCTCGGCCGGTTCGCGCGGTTCGTTCCTCTCCTCGTCGGCGTCGGCTCTGCCGTCTCCCTGTCCGCGGTGCCCGTCGCCGCCGCCTCCCCAGCCCTCGCGCCGCCGCCCGTCCGGGACGAGGACCGGCCCACAGGCGGCGACCATCTCACCGTCACCGTGCGGAACGCGGGCGGTGACGCGGACGGGACGTACGAGGTGGACTGTCATCCCGGCGGGGGGAGCCATCCCGACGCCGGCGGGGCGTGTGCCGCCGTTGACCGGAACACGCGGTGGGGGAAGGACGCGTTCGCCACCGTGCCCGGGAACAGCATCTGCACCATGCAGTACGGCGGGCCGGCCACCGCTCACGTCACCGGGACGTGGGCCGGCCGTCCCGTCGACGCGCGGTTCGACCGCAGCAACGGCTGTGAGATCGGGCGGTGGGACCGGCTCGTGCCGCTGCTGCCCGAGGTCGGCCGACAGGCATAGGGGAAGACCCAGAGGCGGGGCGTGGCGGCGGAAAGGGGCGGTCGCGTGGGGACGCCGCCGGTTCATGCCGGATGCCCCGACTCCGGAAGACCGCGCCTCCGCGGGAGGCCTGGTCGCGGATGGGGTCACACGTTCTACGTCACTTCGTCGTGCGACCTCCCTCTCATCCGGCGTCGCGAGCGCAACCACTGCCCTTAGACTCCCTCGCGTGACACGTCGCGGGCCGGTTGGCAAGATGGCCCGAGCGGTCGGCAAGGTGCGGTAACAGGGAGGAAGCGTCTCGTGAGCAGCAGGCCATCCCGAGGCGCTGCTCGCCTCGCAGCCATACTCGATGCGCTTCCCGATGCGTTGGTGCTGGTCAACGCCAATGGGACCGTCGTCAACGCGAACACGATCGCGCTCGAGGCCTTCGAGGCGCCGGGCACCGCCCTGGTCGGGCGCGGGCTGCTCGACCTGCTGCCGCAGTTCGACTCCAAGCTCATCCCCGGCTCCATGCGGCGGCCCGACCACATGGATCCGCGCGGCCGGACCAAGCCGACCCGGATGATCGCCCGGCGGACCGACGGGACCGAGTTCCCGGTCGAGGTCACCAGCGCGAATCTGGAGAACGGCCAGCAGGCCTACGACAGCTCCGGCTACGGCGGCGACGAGCTGCTGATGCTCGTCGTACGGGACTTGACCGGAACCGTGGACACCGAGGCAGAGCTGGCCCGGTCGCAGCGGCAGACCGAGATGATCCTGCGGGCCGCGTCCGAGGGCGTCGTGGGGACGGACACCGACGGGCGGATCGTGCTCGTCAATCCGGCCGCCGCCCAGATACTGGGCTACCGGGCCAGTGACCTCGGCGGACGTGAGCTGCACGATCTCGTGCTCCACTCCCGGGTCGACGGCACGCCCTTCCCGTTCGAGGAGTCCCCGCTCGCCGACACCCTGCGCTCCGGGCGCAAGCACCGGGTGCGCGGGCAGGTGGTGTGGTCGAAGAAGGGCGAGAAACTCCCGGTCGACCTGACGACCGCCCCGGTCCGCGACGGCGACCAGCTCGTCGGCGCCGTGCTGACCTTCACCGACCGGCGTCCCTACGACGCGCTCGCCGAGGAGAAGGCCGCCGCCGACAAGCGGCATGCGGAGGAGCTGGAACGGCTCTCCGAGGAACACGCCTCCGAGCTCACCGCGCTCCGCCAGAAGCACGTGAGTGAACTGGAGGAGCTCCAGGAGCAGCACGACGAGGAGCTCGCCGCCGGCGAGGAGCGGTACGCCGCGCTCGGGGAGCGCGAGAAGGACCGGTTCGAGGCCCTCGCCGGACGCCACGACCAACTCCTCACCCTGCTCGCGCGCTCGCTGCGCGGGCCCCTCGACGAGCTGCGCCGCGAACTGGCCGCCCTGGCCGCCGACGACGCCGGGCAGCTGTGGCCCGAGGCGAACCAGGTGCTCCATCACCTGTCCGCGGGCTATTCGCGGATCACCACGCTCATCGACAACGTCCTCGGCTACCAGCGGCTCGACACCGGGACCGACGGCATCACGCGTACGAACGTGATGCTCGACGCCGTCGTCGCGGCGGGTGTCGAGGGCGCCGTGGAGCTCATCGGGCCCGGACGTGTGCAGTTCGCCGTGCACGCGCCGCCCATCGAGGCCGAGGTCGACGCCCAGCTCCTCGCCACGGCCCTCGCGCACCTCGTCGCGGACGTCGCCGGCGTCGACGCCACCGGCAACTCGCCCGTCTCGGCGGGCGGTTACATGGACAACACGGTCGTCGTCGCGGCGGCGCAGCGCGGTGAGGTCGTACGCATCGAGGTGCGCGGACCGTACGCCGGGGGCGACCCCGTCCACGAGCCGATCGTGCGCGGGATCGTGCGCGCCCACGGGGGCGTGCTGCAGACGCACGAGGTGCCGGGCATGAGCGGCAGTGCGTACGTCCTCGAAGTGCCGCTCGGCGGCGGGGCGGGGGCCGTGGCGGCCCCGGGTCCGGCCGCGCTGGAGGCGGCCCCCGCGGAGGCCGTGCTGCCCGAGCAGGCCACCGGCGGGCGGCGGCGGGCCCGGCGGGCCACGACGGACGCCTTCCTGGACGGCGAGGTGCCTGTCGACGCCCCCGACGGTTCCGAGGGTGAGGCCTCGGCGCCCACCGGGCGGCGCAGGCGGCGGGCGGCGAGTGCGCCCGCGCAGGAGATCGCGCCGGTTCCGGCCCAGGCTTCGGGCGATGCCGGGGAAGGTTCCGGCGGGGGTACGGGACGGCGGCGAGGGCGGCCTGCCGAGGGTGCGGGGGCACCCGCCGGTGCGGTCGACGGGTCCGCTGCGGGTCTGGTTGCGGGCACGGGTCCGGGCGCGGGCGCGCTCGGGGGCTCGGTCGCCGGTGTCGCCGAGGGGGCCGTCGTCATGGCCTCCGAGCATGCCTCCGGGACCGCGGCCGTCGGGACCGGACTGGGCGGGACCGTGCCGCCGCAGGGCGTGCCCGCGCCCGGTGGCCGGGGTGCCCGAAGTGATGGTGGCGAGCAGCACGCGTTGCCGCCCGCGTTGCCTGCGTTGGCCTCCGGTGGGGCGGCGCAGGGCTCGGCGGGCGAGGGTGTCGAAGGTGCCGGTGTCGGTGGTGCCGCGCACGTCGAGAACGCCGAGCAGCCCACCGGACGGCGTCGGCGTGCGCTGGCCGCCGCGTCGGAGCGGGCCGCCGCCCAGGAGGCGGGGCCCCGTTCGGTGTTCGCCCTTCCGCCCGCTGACGCGGACCGGGCGTCCGAGGGTGCGGAGGCGCCGGGGGCGGTGCCGGGGCAGGTTGCGGGGGCGGTGCCGGGGCAGGCTCCGGTGGCTCCCGTCGCCGGACACGTTCCCGGACCGGTGCAGGTTCCGGGCCAGGGTGCTCCCGGTGACGCCCTTGTCGACGAGGGTCGGCACGATGCCGTACCGCACAGCCAGGCCGACGACCACACTCCGCCGCAGCCGCATCCCACGAGCGCGCCGACAGGGCGTCGCCGCCGGGCCGTCGGCCAGCGTGCGGAGGGGGAGCCGACCGGGGCGCCGGGAGCAACCGGGGCGCCCGCTCAGGAAGTTCCGGCGCAGGGTGGGCCTGGGCAGGGTGTGCCCGGGCAAGAGACTCCGGCCCAGGGAGCGCCTGTCCCGGCGGCCGGCGTGCCCCAGCCCGGCGCGGTCGGTCAAGGCGGTGCCGTCGCTCATGGCGTCGCGGCAGGGCAGCAGGTGCAGCCCGGCCAGCCGGTGCCGTCCCCTCAGGCCGTGCAGGCGGGTCAGCCCGTGCAGCCAGGTCAGCTGATGCAGCCCGCGCAGCCCGTGCAAGCCGGCGTCCCCGCCCAGCCTGGGGCCCCCGCGCAGCCCGGGGCCCCCGTCTCCGCGCAAGGCACCGCCCCCGGGCAGCCTGCCCCCGCGCAACTCGCCCAGGCGGCGTCCGCCCAAGCCGCACCCGGCCACCCCGTGCCCGACCCGGGCCAGCCCGCGCCTGGTGTGTCGCCCGCCCCGGGCCAGCCGCTCCCGGCCGAGGCACCCCCCGGTCAGGCCCTTCCGCCCCAGGGGACTCCCGCACAGGGCACCGCCCAGGGCGCCGCTCCGGCCGCCCCCGGCACGCCGCCGCAAGGCACCCCCGCCCCCCC
>NZ_JBXEJE010000013.1:58162-121396 GCF_056820935.1 Streptomyces sp. Q2
GCCATGGCCCGCCGCCGACGACACCACCGGCGCCGCCATGCCCGTCGTACCGCCGAACGGCGCCGCCGCCGTACCTCCCACCCCGGCAGCCCCGCAGAACCCGCAGGCCCCACAGAACCCGCAACCCCCGCAGCCCCACCCCGGCACCCCCCTCCCCCCGGAGGCCAACGGGAGCAACGCGGCCCTCGTGGCCAACGGACCCACCACTGCCACCGCAGCCCACCACCGTGCCGCCCAACCGCTCCCCGCCGAGGCCGCCTCCGCGCCCGTGGACCCGAACTCCACGCAGGGGCGGGCGATCAGTGTGCGGACGTTGGGGCAGGGTGTGCCGTTCAATCGGCAGGCGGTGCAGGTGCAGCAGGGCTCGGCGGTCGGGCCGCTGCCGTCGGCCACGCCGCCCCCGAACCAGCCGGGCGGTTCCGGCCGGCGCCGCAAGCTCGGTACCCGGCTCGACCCCGCCGCCGCGACGGCGCCCGAGCAGACGGCCCGTCCGCACCCGTCGGCCGAGCAGCCCGCCGTACCGCCGCAACCCCAGTCCCAGCCCTCGCTCGCCGGGCAGTCCCGGCTCGTAGGGGCGACCGAGGGCAACGGGCGGTCGTACGCCATAGGGGCGCCCGACGAGAACGCCGCCGAGGGGCCCGAGCCGCTGGACGGTCCCGGTGGGGCCGTCGAGATCGCGGACACCCCGCGGCCGCAGCCGATGGACGACGAGTTGCCGCCGGAGCCGCTGGACAACCCGCGGCGGCTGCTGGTGTGGCCCGCGCCCGACGTCACGACCCAGCAGGCGCTGAGCGACCGTGGGTACCGGCCGGTCATCGTGCACTCGCGCGAGGAGGTCGACGCGCAGATCGCGGCGTTCCCCGCCGCGCTGTTCGTCGACCCGCTGACCGGGCCGATCACCCGGACCGCGCTGCAGTCGCTGCGGCAGGCCGCCGTTGCCGCGGAGGTGCCGGTCCTGGTGACGGCCGGGCTCGGGCAGGCCTCGCGGGAGGCGGCGTACGGCGCCGATCCCGCCGTACTGCTCAAGGCGCTCGCGCCGCGTGACACCGAACAGCATCCGCCGCGCGTGCTGCTGATCGAGGAGCACGCGGAGATCGCGCTCGCGTTGACCGCGACGCTGGAGCGGCGCGGGATGCAGGTGGCGCGGGCCGCGAGCGACGCGGACGCGGTGACGCTGGCCGGACAGCTCAGGCCGAATCTCGTGGTGATGGACCTGATGCAGGTGCATCCGCGGCGGGCCGGAATCGTGGACTGGCTGCGCGCGAACGGGCAGCTCAACCGCACTCCGCTCGTCGTCTACACGGCCGCCGTCGACCAGGCGGACCTGCCGCGGCTGGCGTCGGGGGAGACGGTGCTCTTCCTTGCCGAGCGGTCCACCAGCAGCGAGGTGCAGGCGCGGATCGTGGATCTGCTGGCCCGGATCGGGACCAACTAGCAGCCCTCCCCGAAGACCCGCGTCACGCGTCACGCGTCACGCGTCACGCGTCGCTAGGGCGCGATCAGCCTGCGTGCCGCCTCCTTGATCGAGGCGCGCAGGCGGGCGCGGTCCGCGTCCTGCGGGCCCGTGAGGATGCGGCGCATCTGCGGGACGGCGGCGGACCAGTTGGCCAGGGCTGTCAGCAGGAAGAGCAGGTCGCGGGGCGGGAAGGCGTCGGTGATGACGCCCCGGGCCTGGCCGTCCTCGATGGCGGCGACCTTGCGGGTGTAGTGGTCCTGGCGCTCGGTCTCGTCGGGCAGTTCGGCGGTGCCGTACTCGATGCCCTCCCAGAAGAGGAGGCGCAGCAGTTCGGGGTGGGCGGCGTGGTAGTCGAGCAGTCGGTCGATCCAGCCCTCGATGTCGTCCGGGTCGACGGGGACGGCGGCGGCGAGGTCGACCATGCGCGTGCTGAGGACCTGCGTGAACAGTTCCGCCTTGTTGCCGAAGTAGGCGTAGATGAGCTGCTTGTTCGCCTTGGCCGCGGCGGCGATGCGGTCGATGCGGGCGCCCGCGATGCCGTGGTGGGCGAACTCGGCGACCGCCGCCTCGTAGATCCGGGCCTTGGTGGCTGCGGGGTCTCTGACTGCCATGGGGGCAGGGTACCGCCGGACACGACCCTTGCAACCAACTGGTTGGTTGACAGGGAATTCGGGTGCGGTCCACACTGTTGGACGTTCCAACCAACCAGTTAGTTGCTAGAGCTGGCTCCAAGAACTCCAAGTGCCAAGGACTCCAAGGAGTACGTCCCCGCCATGCCGACAGCAGTCACCGCCCAGCAGGCCCGCACCCCGACCCGGGAGCCCGGTGTCGCCGCCCGCTTCCTCCTCCCCCTGATCGCCCTCGCCACCGCCGTCACCGCCGCGAACATCTACCTCGCGGCCCCGCTGCTCCCCCTCATCGCCCGCGACTTCGGCTCGACCCCCTCCGCCGTGGCCTGGGTCGCCTCCGTCGCGCAGTTCGGCTACGCCGCCGGCCTCCTCGTCTTCGCCCCCCTCGGCGACAGCGTGAACCGGCGCCGCCTCGTCGCCGTCCTGTCCCTGGTCACCGCCGCGGCGCTGGTCACCGGCGCGACGGCCGCCGGGACCACCGCTCTCGCCGCCGCGGTCCTCGTCGCCTCCGCCGCGACCGTCGTCCCGCAACTCCTCGTCCCGCTGGTCGCCCAGCGCGCCCCCGCCGACCGGCGCGCCCGCCATGTCGCGGCCGTCATCGCGGGCCTGTTCACCGGCGTCGTCGCGGCCCGCGTCCTCGGCGGCCTCGCCGGGCAGGCCTTCGGCTGGCGGACGGTGTTCGTGGGCGCTGCGGTACTGACGGCCGCGCTGGGCCTGCTGACGGCCTACGCCCTGCCCGTCGAGCACCGCGCCCCGCGCACCGGCCCCCTGTTCTCGGGACTCGCCGCCCTGCCGTCCGTCGTCCGCCGCTCTCCCGACCTGTGGCGCGCGTGCGTCCGCCAAGCCGGGATGTACGGCGCCTGGAGCGCCCTGTGGACCTCGCTGGCACTCCTGCTGACGAGCGAGGACGCGGCGGGCTACGGCCTCTCGACCGCGACAGCCGGCCTCTTCGGCCTCTTCGGCCTGTCGGCGAGCGTGGTCGCGCCCCTGGCCGGCGGCCTCGTCGACCGCTTCGGTGCCACCAAGGTCGTGCGGTCCGCGTATCTCCTCGCCGCCGCGTCCGTACCGCTGTTCTGGCTGGGCGGGCACGTGATGGTGTCGTTGTTCGTGGCCGCGATCGCCGTTCACGCGGCCCTGGTGGCCTCCCACGTCGCCAACCAGACCCTCGCCCTCACCACCACCTCCACCCCGGCCACCGCCAACACCGCCTACGTCGTGGCCGGCTTCGCCGGCGGCGCCATCGCCTCGGCCCTGGCCGGCTCGGCGTTCACCCACTTCGGGTGGGGCGGGGTGTGCGCGGTGGCGGGTGTGTGGCTGGCGCTGGGATGGGCCACTACGGCCGCACGACGGTGATGAGGTCGGTGTCGACTCACGGCGGGCAGGCACCCTTGGGCAGCCTGCCCGCCGCATGACGGACCGGTACTGCGCCGGGGCTAGAGCTTGGTGACGTCCAGCTCGCCCTCCGCGTACTGCCTGCGCAGCACCTTCTTGTCGAACTTGCCGACGCTCGTCTTCGGCACCGTCTCGACGATCGACCAGCGTTCCGGAAGCTGCCACTTGGCGATGTGGCCCTCGTCGGCGAGGAAGGCGCGCAGCGTCTCGAAGTCGGCGGTGGAACCCTCCTTGAGGACGACCGTGGCCAGCGGGCGCTCGCCCCACTTGTCGTCGGGGACGGCGACGACGGCCGCCTCGGCGACGTCCGGGTGGGACATCAGCGCGTTCTCCAGCTCCACCGACGAGATCCACTCGCCGCCGGACTTGATGACGTCCTTGGCGCGGTCGGTGAGGGTGAGGAACCCGTCCGCGCTGATGGTGCCGACGTCACCGGTCTTGAGCCAGCCGTCCTCGCTGAACTTGTCGGCGGGGCGCAGCGGTTCGGCGTCGGAGCCGTTGTAGTAGGCGCCGGCGATCCAGGCCCCGCGCACCTCCAGCTCGCCGGCCGACTCGCCGTCCCAGGGCAGGCGTTCGCCACCGGGGCCGGTGAGGCGGGCCTCGACACCTGCCGGGAAACGGCCCTGGGTCAGGCGGTACGCGAACTCCTGCTCGGTGCCCACCACATGGGCCGGCGGGCGGGCGATCGTGCCGAGCGGGGACGTCTCCGTCATGCCCCAGGCGTGGCAGACCCGCATGCCCAGCTTGTCGAACGCCTCCATCAGCGAGGGCGGGCACGCGGAGCCGCCGATGGTGACCTGGGTGAGGGAGGAGACGTCACGCGGCTTGGCGGTCAGCTCGGCGAGCAGGCCCTGCCAGATGGTGGGCACGGCGGCCGCGTGCGTCGGCTTCTCGGACTCGATCATGTCGGCGAGCGGGGCCGGCTGGAGGAACCGGTCCGGCATCAGCATGTTCACGCCGGTCATGAAGGTCGCGTGCGGCAGCCCCCAGGCGTTGACGTGGAACTGCGGGACCACGACGAGCGAGGTGTCCTGGTCCGTCAGGCCCATCGACTGGGCCATGTTGACCTGCATGGAGTGCAGGTAGATCGAACGGTGGCTGTACACCACGCCCTTGGGGTCACCCGTCGTGCCGGAGGTGTAACACATCGCGGCAGCCTGGCGTTCGTCCAGCTCCGGCCAGTCGTACGTGGTCGGCTTCCCGGCGATGAGCTCCTCGTACTCGTGCACCTGGACGGCGTCGGCGCCCGCGAGCAGCGAACGGTCGCCCGGACCCGACACCACCACGTGCTCCACCGTCTTGAGGTGCGGAAGCAGCGGGGCGAGCAGCGGCAGCAGCGAACCGTTGGCGATCACGACCCGGTCGGCCGCGTGGTTCACGATCCACACCAGCTGCTCGGCGGGGAGACGGAGGTTGAGGGTGTGCAGGATTGCGCCCATGGAGGGGATCGCGAAGTAGGCCTCGACGTGCTCGGCGTTGTTCCAGGCAAGCGTCGCCACCCGCTCGTCGCCCGCGACTCCGAGGTCTTCCCGCAGTGCGTGTGCCAGCTGGGCCGCGCGGTCGCCGATCTCGGCGAAGGAGCGCCGGTGCGGCTCACCCTCACCGGTCCATGTGATCACCTGTGATGTGCCGTGGATCGTCGACCCGTGGGCCAGGATCCTCGAGATCAGCAGCGGTACGTCCTGCATCGTGCTCAGCACGGTGTCCTCCCGGGGCGACATTGCCTAGGCGGTGGTAAGGGCTGCGCAAAGTCTGCGCGCATACCGCGCGGTATGTCACTAGGAAAGCGTGATCGATCAGGTCACGTTGCGGTCGACGTGTGAAGACGGTACTGGTCCGGCACTACCGGGCCAGCACCAGCTCGGGGTCCTCGCGCAGCTTGCCCAGCGCCCGGGACACCGCCGACTTCACCGTACCCACGGACACCCCGAGCACCTCGGCCGTCTGCACCTCGCTGAGGTCCTCGTAGTACCTGAGGACGACCATCGCCCGCTGCCGGGCGGGCAGCTTCATGATCGCCCGCCACATCGCGTCGTGCAGCGCCTGGTGCTCGGCCGGGTCGTCACCGGCGGGCGCCGCCTCCGGCTCGGGCAGTTCCTCGCACGCGAACTCGTCGACCTTGCGCTTGCGCCACTGCGACGTCCGCGTGTTCAGCAGCGCCCGGCGCACATAGCCGTCCACGGCACGGTGGTCCTCGATCCGCTCCCAGGCGACATACGTCTTGGTCAGAGCGGTCTGCAGCAGATCCTCCGCGTCGCTCGGGTTCGCGGTCAGCGACCGGGCGGTACGCAGTAGCACCGGCTGGCGGGCCTTCACGTACGACGAGAACGAGGGGTACGGAAGGGTCTGCGTCGCCGGCGTGGCGGCCTTCGAAGCGCTGGTGCAGACGGGTGTGGTCATGGCTCCACGCTATGAGCGAGGGCGCCTTGCGCTCATCGGCCGCAGGTCCCGAAGACGAGTCCGCCTCAGGTTGTAGGGGTGGTGCTGGCTCCACCTCCTGAAGGTGGACGAGCGGGCTCGGCCTACTGCGGGTTTACCCCTGGGGGTGGGTGCACACCTCCCCGTGCCGGTTCATCCGTCGGCGGTAAGCACCAGACCCGACGTCGGCACCCCCGTCCCCGCCGTCACCAGGATCCGCTCGGCGCCCGGTATCTGGTTCACCGCCGTGCCCCGCAGCTGCCGCACTCCCTCCGCTATGCCGTTCATACCGTGCAGATACGCCTCCCCGAGCTGTCCGCCGTGGGTGTTGAGGGGCAACTCGGCCCGTCGCACGAAGTCCGCCGCTTCCCCCTTCGTACAGAACCCGAACTCCTCCAACTGCATCAGCAC
This sequence comes from Streptomyces sp. Q2, assembly GCF_056820935.1. Lineage (NCBI taxonomy): Bacteria > Bacillati > Actinomycetota > Actinomycetes > Kitasatosporales > Streptomycetaceae > Streptomyces > Streptomyces sp. Q2. The sequence goes on from NZ_JBXEJE010000013.1 coordinate 64,469, forward strand.
GAACGGTGTGAAGTGGTCGTACAGGATCCCCACGTCGATGTCGGCGGGGCCGCATCCGGAGGTCCGCCAGAGCTGGCGGGCCACCACACTCATCTCCGGCAGGCCGGTCAGGTCGTCGCGGTAGAAGCTGGTCATCTGTTCCTGCGCCCGGCCCGCGCCCTGGGCGGCCGCCGCGACGACGGCGGGCGGATGGGGCAGGTCGCGGGCCCGCTCCGCCGAGGTGACGACGAGCGCCTGGCCGCCGTCGGTCTCCTGGCAGCAGTCAAGCAGCCGCAGCGGTTCGACGATCCAGCGGGAGGCCGCGTGGTCGGCGAGGGTGATGGGCCGGCCGTGGAAGTACGCCGCCGGGTTGGTCGCCGCGTGCCCCCGGTCCACCACGGCCACGTGTCCGAAGGCCTCCGGGGTCAAGCCGTATGTGTGCAGATACCGCTGTGCCGCCATCGCCACCCATGACGCCGGGGTGAGCAGCCCGAAGGGAAGGGACCAGCCGAGCGCCACCCCCTCGGCCGACGGCTCCCGGTGCTGCACGCCCGAGCCGAATCTCCGCCCCGACCGCTCGTTGAAGGCGCGGTAGCAGACCACCACCTCGGCCACGCCCGCGGCGATGGCCAGTGCCGCCTGCTGGACGGTCGCGCAGGCGGCGCCGCCGCCGTAGTGGACGCGGGAGAAGAAGGACAGCTCGCCCATCCCGCAGGCCTGGGCCACGGTGATCTCCGGGCTGGTGTCCATCGTGAACGTGACCATCCCGTCCACGTCGGCCGGCCGCAGCCCGGCGTCGTCGAGTGCCGCCCGCACCGCCTCCGCCGCGAGGCGCAGTTCGCTGCGGCCCGAGTCCTTGGAGAACTCCGTCGCCCCGATGCCGACGATCGCCGCCCGTCCGCCGAGGGTGTCGCGGGTGCGTACGCTCATCCCGCCTCCCCCACCGGTACGGTGACCGTCACGCTGCCGGTCACGTGTCTGCCGATGGCGTTGGTCCCGACAACGCGGACGATCGCGGTGTCTTCGGTCACGTCCTCGATCGTGCCCGTCAACACCATCGTGTCACCCGGGTAGTTGGGGGCACCGAGTCTGATGGCCACCCTGCGGAGTGTGGCCCCTGGGCCGAAGTGGTCCGTGATGTACCTCCCCACCAGGCCGTTCGTCGTCAGGATGTTCATGAAGATGTCGGGCGAGCCCTTCTGCCGGGCCAGTTCGGCGTCGTGGTGGACGTCCTGGTAGTCGCGCGAGGCGATGGCTCCGGCGACGACGAGGGTGCGGGTGATCGGGATTCGAAGCGGCGGGAGTTCGTCACCGCGTTTCATGGATTCCATGAGTGCCATGGAATCCATGGGTGTCACGGGCTTCATGGGTGTCATCGGTGTCACGGGCTTCATGGGTGTCATCGGTGTCACGGGTTTCATGAAATCTCCTCCCGGACGCGGAAGACTGGCAGCACCAACTCCTCGTCGCACTGCTGGAATTCGAGCCGGACCGGCTGGCCGATCCGCACGTCGTCGTGCGGCACCCCGACCACGTTGCTGATCATTCGGACGCCCTCCGCCAGCTCTATGAGGGCGACCGCATACGGAGGATCGAAGGCGGGGAAGGGCGGGTGATGCAGGACGACGAACGAATAGACCGTCCCCTCGCCGCTCGCTTCGAGCGTGTCCCACTCCGGGCAGCCGCAACTGTTGCAGCCGGGCAGCCAGGGGTGGCGCAGGGTGCCACAGCCGGTGCAGCGCTGGATCAGCAGCCGGTGCCGCCGGACGCCCTCCCAGAAGCCGGAGTTGTCGCGGTTCACGACGGGACGAGGGCGCGGTGGTTTCTCCCGTCGGCTTGCCGGGGCGTACTTGAGGATGCGGAAGCGGTGGGTGCCGACGAGGTCCTCGCCCACTGTGACGTCCATACGGGTCGTCACGAAGTACCCGGTGCCGAGCTTGGTCGTCTTGCGCTCCGACACCGACTCGATCACCGCGTCGAAGGTGACCTCGTCGCCGGGCCGCAGCGCTCTCACGTACTCCTGCTCGCAGTCGGTGGCGACGACCGAGGTGCAGCCCGCCTCGTCGAGAAGGGCGAGGAGTTCGTCGTACGCCTCCGTCCTGCCGACGTGGCCGCTGTGGCCGGAGAGGCCGCCCATGGTCCACACCTGGAGCATGGTGGGCGGGGCGATGGCGTCCGGGCCCGCATACGCCGGGTTGGTGTCCCCCATCGCCTCGCACCAGTGCCGGATCATGGGCGCGTTGACAGGGTCCTTGCCGAGGCCGGCGACCGCGGAGGGCTTTCCCTCATAGGCCTTCAGCCGTTTCTCCAGGTCACGCGGGTCGCCTGGGTGGCCCGGGTGGTCCAGGTGGCCCACCGCGTGATCGCTCACCCCCTGCTCGCTGTGCACCATCGCCCCCTCGTCATCTCGTGCCGCAATGCGTTGACACTTCTGGTACACCGCAGCCGCCGGGTCGGTTCCCACTGATTTCACGAAGATTTCTGACTGTCCGTCAGGTAGAACTGAGTGTCAAGGGCCGTCGAGGGCCGTCAAGGGCTGTTGGGGCCGTCAAGGGGCGTCAAGGCCGGTGGTCCGCTGGTGAAAACGCCTGCGCGGCGATGCCGTGGCACCGCCGTGCAGACGCTTTTCATCCCCCCACAGAGCACCCCGTGCACGGAGGATCGGAGAGCCGTCGCCGACGCAGCGGCTCCCTCAGATCACCACCACAGCGGGGTGAAGTTGACGGACGTGTTGTTGCCCCCCTGGTTGACGGCGGTGAACGCGGAGGCGTTGACCTGGGCGGTGTTGCTCTGGTTCGAGGCTCCGAAGCCGATCGCCTGCTGCTGTGTGGTGGACGAGTTGCCGTGGTTGTCGAGCCCGGTGCCGCTGCCGTCGACGGTCGCCACGCCCGCGTTCGATCCGTCGTCCGCGAAGGCACCGTTGTCCGCCGTCGCGACGCCGGTGAAGAGCGCGGCAGCGAGCGGGAGGGCGGAGACGGCGGCGATGACGCGGGCGGTACGGATGCTTGCCAAGTTGTTCCTCCAGAACAGTGCACGTACCGGCTGCAGAGCCGGTCCTACGTGAAGTACGGCTTTCGCCAGGGCAGTTGGCCGACCGCCCCGGTGCTGGTGCACGACGTCGCGAGATCAGAGTTGCTCACCGAAACCCCGGCGAATCACCTCGGAAGCCGTGATTCGCCCTCAAGTGTGATGACATGTCAATAAACTCTGCTCGTTACGTTCCGCCCAAATACGGGAGAAGTGCATACACACCACCCAAGCCCGGCAAGAGGGGAAGCGTTCCCACACACTTCCAGCCAATCCGCCCCGCTCGGCTCGCCGAACCCGCACCCCCTTCCCTTTTTCGAACACACGTACGAACATAGACGTATGGCCACCACCGACCGGCAGGCCACGACGCTGGCCCTCGCACACGCCCTGTCAGCCGCCGAACGCGGACTGGCCGTCATCCCCCTGTCCCGGACGAAGCTCCCGGCCCTGCGCTCCCCCCACCGCGACGACCCCACGGTCCCGCTCTGCCACGGCGAGTGCGGCCGCCTCGGCCACGGGGTCTACGACGCCGCCACCGACCCGGCACGCATCCGCGAACTGTTCGCCGCCGCGCCCTGGGCGACCGGCTACGGCATCGCCTGCGGCCTCCCGCCCCACCATCTGATCGGCGTCGACCTCGACATCAAGTCCGACACCGACTCCTCGGCCGCCCTGCGCGAACTGGCCCTTCGCCACCTGTTCACGATCCCCGACACCGTCGTCGTCCTGACCCCCAGCGGCGGCCGCCACCTCTGGCTGAGCGGCCCGCCCGACGTCGTCGTCCCCAACTCGGCCGGCCGGCTCGCTCCCGGCATCGACATCCGGGGCGCCGGCGGCTACCTCGTGGGCCCCGGCTCTCGCACCGACCACGGCGCGTACGCCACCGCCCCCGGCACCGCCCACCTCGCGCCCGCGGCCTGCCCGCCCGCGCTGCTCCGCCTCCTGCTCCCGCCACCCCGCAGCCCTCACCCCACGCCCCCGTCGACCGGCGGGCACGGCCAGGGCCTCGTCCAGTTCGTGCTCGCCGCCCACGAGGGCCAGCGCAACACCCGCCTGTTCTGGGCCGCCTGCCGCGCCTACGAGGACGGCATCGGCCCCGCCCTCGTCGACCCGTTGGTCGACGCGGCCCTGAACACCGGCCTCGGCGAACGCGAGGCCCGCGCGACGATCGCGTCGGCGGCACGGATGACGGGGCACCAGCCGTAACGGACAGGGCGCACGCGTAGCCGGCGAAATCCTCAGGGCCAAGGGGGAACCATTTTCAGAACCGTCTTCAGGACCAAGGGAACCGGAATTCACGGGAGACCGGAATTCACGGAGACCAAAATGCACGGGAGCACGGGAGCACGATGCACGACCGCCCTAGAGTGCCGACCATGTCCCTGACCCGCGTGGTCCTCACCTCCGGCCGCTCCCTCGACCTCTCCGAGCTACAGCTGTCCTCGACGTACGGCGGGATGCTGGAGGGCTACCCGTGCAAACCGCTCAACGAGATGAGGATCAAGGGCCTCCTGCGGGCCGCCGAGCGCACCTTCCCCACCACACCCGTGCACCTCGTCCCGCCCCGCGCGAGTACCCCGACCAGTACGCCGGAGGCTTCGGCCCGGTGGAGGTCCTGCCCTCCGTGGCGTGCGTCGGCTCCTTCCGCTCCGCCGCCCTGCACCCGGACCACGACCCGATCCTGTACCGCTCCGCGCTCACGGTCGTCTGGTTCCAGCCCACCACACAGGTGCCGTCGGGCTGCGACGCGGAGACCACGCTGCGGGACATCGCGTGGGACGAGCTGGCGCGGGACTACGAGCTGTAGCCCCGGAAATCCCGTATCCCGCCGGGCTGCCGGTGTGCCAGTGTCGCCCGGTGACCGTTTCCCCATCCGACCTGCTGCGCCGCCAGTTCGACCTCACCTGGTCGCTGTTCGAATACCATCTCGACCGGCTCGAACCCGAGGACTTCCTGTGGGAACCGGTGCCCCACTGCTGGACGGTACGCAGGACTCCCGACGGCACCTGGCGGCCGGACTGGGCGGACACCGAGCCCGACCCGGTCCCCGTGCCGACCATCGCCTGGCTGAGCTGGCACATCGGCTGGTGGTGGGGCCTCACACTCGACCACGTGGAAGGCCGCCCGCCCCGCGCCCGAACCGACGTCACCTGGCCCGGCGCCGGAAGACCCACGGTCGAATGGCTCCGCGACCTCCGCACCGCCTGGCTGACCGCCCTGGCCCGCCTCACCGACACCGACCTGTCCGCCACAGCCCCCTTCCCCTGGCAGGACGACCCCGAGCACACGATCGCCGACATGCTCGCCTGGGCGAACGCCGAGCTGATGAAGAACGCGGCGGAGATCGGTCAGTTGCGGTTGTTGCGGGCGGCGTCGTAGGCAGCGGGTCACGCGCGAAGGGGCGCCCCGGACAGAAGCCGCGTGACGTGCAGCGACGGAGCAGCGTTGACCAGGAGATTCATCGCCAGCCCAACTCCTCCCAGACCGTCCTGGCCAAAGAATAGTCATTCGGCGGCACTCGGCCTGCCTGCGTGACAGACAGGCCTCACCCCCGTTACTTGATCACCGGACTGGGGTAGAGCCCGGGTACTTGCGACTCGGGGGGGCCGAGGTGGCCGACATCTTCGGTGTGGTTGCGTCGATCGGCGTGGTCGCGTCATTGCTGATCTCGGCATGGCAGACGCGGGAGCTGGCTCGACAATCAGCGATCAACAACGGCATCGCTGGTGCGGCCGCGATTCACCACGGGATGGAACGGCTGCACCACATTGAGAGCTTCATCGCAGCAGACCCCGAGCTGCACACCTATCTCTACGGCCGCGCTGATCTTCCCGCACAGGAGGATGTCCGTGTCCGTGTTCTCACTCTCACGCGCATGCTTGCCGACACGGTGAACTACGGCCTCCTGATCACTGCGCTCAATCCGGAAATGAAGAGCTACGACGGGTGGAAGGGGTTCGCCCTCGAATTGCGTGCTACTTCGCCTGTGCTGGTCCAAGTGGTGAACGAACACCCGGATTGGTGGCCGGGGCTCTCCGGATACTGGGCAGCCAACGCGGATGTCAGCGGCTGACTCATCCGAAGTGACATGGGCGAGGCGGGGTGAGACAGGCTGCAACGTCAGAGGGGGCGCCCCATAACCGGGGGCGCCCCCTCTGACCAGCACCTACGCTGACCTGCTGCGGTGGGTGTGGGATTTGAACCCACGGTGACATCGCTGCCACGACGGTTTTCAAGACCGTTCCCTTAGGCCGCTCGGGCAACCCACCCCGCGCCGCCGCCACCGGCAGCGCGGGACAAGAGTAACGGTTGGTGCGGGGCGGTGTGGGTCAGCTGTCGCCCGTGCGGGAGCCGAGGGTGAGTTCGACCGTGTGGGTCTTGCCGCCTCGTTCGTAGGTGATGGTGACCTTGTCGCCGGGCTGGTGGGTCCAGATCTCGCCGATGAGGGTGGGGCCGGAGTCGATCACTCGGTCGTCGAGCTTGGTGATGACGTCGCCGGCCTTGAGGCCGGCCTTGGCGGCGGGGCCGCCCGACTCGACCGGGTCGGAGCCGCTGGCGCCCTGTTCGGTGATCTGGGCGCCGCCGGTGCCGTCCTCCAGGGAGACGGACGCGCCGATCTTGGCGTAGACGGGCTTGCCGGTCTTGATCAGCTGCTGGGCGACGTACTTGGCCTGGTTGATCGGGATGGCGAAGCCGAGGCCGATCGAGCCGGACTGGCTGGTGCCGCCGAGGCCGCCGCTGCTGCTGGACTGGATCGCGGAGTTGATGCCGATGACGTTGCCCTGCGCGTCGAGGAGCGGGCCTCCGGAGTTGCCGGGGTTGATCGAGGCGTCGGTCTGCAGGGCGCTCATGTAGGACGCGTTGCTGCCGGTGCCGTCGCTGGAGGCGACCGGGCGGTTCTTCGCGCTGATGATGCCCGTCGTGACCGTGTTGGAGAGGCCGAAGGGGGCGCCGATCGCGATCGTCGAGTCGCCGACCGCGACCTTTTCCGAGTCGCCGAGGGTGAGGGGCTTGAGGTCGGAGGGGGCGTTCTTGAGCTTGATGACCGCCACGTCGTAGCCCTGGGCGTGGCCCACGACCTCCGCGTCGTACTTCTTGCCGCTCGGGAAGGTCGCCGTGAGCTTGCCGCCGTCGACCGCGTCGGCCACCACGTGGTTGTTGGTGACGATGTGGCCCTCGGTGTCGAAGACGAATCCGGTGCCGGTGCCGCCCTCGCCGCTGGTGGACTCGGCCTCGATGGTGACGGTGCTGGGCAGCGCCTTGGCGGCGACGCCGGCCACCGTGCCCGGGTCGCGCTTGACGGAGCCGCCGCTGTCGGAGGCGGAGACGGTGGTGGAGGAGCTGTTGTCGTCGTTCTTGGCCAGGGTGTAGCCGAGACCGCCGCCCAGGCCACCCGCGACCAGCGCGGCCACCAGGACGGCGGCGACGAGGCCACCGCGCCCGCTGCGGGGCTTCGGCGCGGGCTGCTGATAGGCGGCGCCCCAGCCTGCTCCCGCGCCGCCGGAGCCGTCGCCTGAGCCGCCGTCCGAGTACCCCGAGTACGGGGAGCCACTGGAACCGGCATCGGCGTACGACTGGGTGGCCGGGGGCGGCGGGGGCGGCCAGGCACCCTGCGGTGCGGGGCCTTCCTGAGGAGTGCCGCCGGGGCCGGTCGCGGCGTAGGCGGGGGCGTGGCCCGCGTGCACCAGCTGCTGCTCCTGGTCGCCGGAGGCGCTCGGCGACGTCGGCGGATGCGGAGTCGTCGGGGCGCCCGTGCCGGGAGCGGCGGGCTCCTGGGGCGCCGAAGCAGCGGGAGCATCCACCGGCACGGGGGGTGCGGACGGGGCGGGGGGTACCGCGGTGCCCTCGTTCTCGGTGCTCACAGCTTCTCTCCTCGGTCCACGGCTGTCGTTGTCGGTCGCACTCGGGTCACGCGCTTCACGCTTCGCGTTGGTCGACGGTCCGGCGCGATGCAGCTGTGCGTGTGTTTTTGTATGCCGTCAGCTTTTCCCACAGGCCGTCAGAGCACCATAAGCGGTGCCTGTGGGTCTGCGGCCATTCCTTATATAGGGCATGTAGGACATATGGGCCGCAATCCCAAGGCCTCCGTTCGCACGCGTACCCCCGTGCGGTGGCACCATGACGCCGTGACCCACGTACGACAGCACCGGATTCAGGTCGTCGCCCACCGCGGAGCCTCGGAGGAGGCCCCCGAGCACACGCTGGCCGCGTACCGGAAGGCGATCGAGGACGGCGCCGACGCCCTCGAATGCGATGTCCGGCTGACCGCGGACGGCCATCTCGTCTGCGTCCACGACCGTCGCGTCAACCGTACGTCCAACGGCCGCGGAGCGGTCTCCGCCCTGGAGCTCGCCGATCTCGCGGCCCTGGACTTCGGCTCCCGCAAGACCCGCGACTTCTGGCGCACGCGCGACGAGGAGCCCGACTGGGAGTTCCGCCCCGAGGACCGCGAGGACACCTCCGTGCTCACCCTGGAGCGGCTGCTGGAGCTCGTCGCCGACGCGGGGCGCCGGGTGGAGCTGGCGATCGAGACCAAACACCCGACGCGGTGGGCGGGGCAGGTCGAGGAGCGGCTGCTGGTGCTGCTGAAGCGGTTCGGCCTGGACGCTCCGGCGTCCGCGGCCGAGTCGCCGGTGCGGGTCATGAGCTTCTCGGCGCGCTCGCTGCACCGGGTGCGGGGCGCCTCGCCGATGCTGCCGACGGTCTACCTGATGCAGTTCGTCTCGCCCCGGCTGCGTGACGGCAGGCTGCCGGTGGGCGTGCGGATCGCGGGCCCGTCGATGCGGATCGTGCGCAATCACCCGGCGTACATCGAGCGTCTGAAGGGAGCCGGTCACCAGGTGCACGTGTGGACGGTGAACGAGCTCGAGGACGTCGACCTCTGTGCCGACCTGGGCGTCGACGCCATCATCACCAACCGTCCGCGCGCGGTGCTGGACCGGCTCGGCCGCTGACGCACACGCGCGTGACTCACGACTCTCGACCCGCGGGACGCATGACCCTCGACACCCGCGGGACGCACGACCTCGACCGCATGTGATGCACGACTCTTGACCCGGCGGCCCCACCGGCCCCATCCTCCGTTCCCGGCCACACCGTCGAAATCCAGCCAGACGGCTACGGGGAGTGCTCCGGCGCGTTCGGTCCGTGTTCGATCGTTGCGAATGCGTCTCCGGACGTGGATTGGCCGGTTTCCGGTACAGGCCAATGGGGCATCCACACCGTGGCGTGGGGCAAAGGAGGTCTCGGGGGTGGCGTTGGTGGTGGCACAGGAGGTGCCCACGTCGTCGAGCATGGCCGTACCCCATGGCCCTGCGGGCGTGGGCAAGGCACGACACCGTATGCGCACCCAGTTGCGCAGGGGCGGTGTGTCGGAAACGGTCATCGACGACGCCGTGCTGATTCTTTCCGAACTCTTGAGCAACGCGTGCAAGCACGGTCGGCCTCTGGGCGACGCCCTGCCCGGCGACGGCGACGTCCGGGCCGCATGGCGGGTGGACACGGGCGGCAGACTCACGGTCGAGGTGACGGACGGCGGCGGGCCCACCCGCCCGGCTCCGGCCACGCCCTCGGTCACCGCGCACGGCGGCCGCGGACTCAACATCATCACGGCGCTGGCCGACGACTGGGGCGTACGGGACGACACCCGCGGCGAGATCACGGTGTGGGTCGTCGTCCACGTCGATGTGCACGATCCGGACGCCGGACACCGACGGGACGACTTCGTCCCGCGTTCCCCCGCTCGCGACTTCGCCCGAGCAGGAGGGGCCGCCGAGCCCTCCAGAGCACCGTCGGTCTCGGCGATACCCGAGATGGCCGAGCTGAACTTCGCGGACGCCTTCGACGACCTGGACTGAAAACGACCTGGACTGAGACGACCTGGACCGAACGGCCGGTCCCGCAGGTCCGGCGCGTTGTCGCACAGGCCGGCGCCAGCCGGGCCGCCACGCCGGATTCGTCCGGCAACCGCACGGGCCGGCGGGTCCCGTTGTCCACAGGCACCGGTCGTTGAGTGCGCAAACGGCTAGGCTCGCGCCAGTACGAGACGAGCCGTAACCGGGAGACACCCACGATGGCCAAGAAGCGACCCCAGACGAAGGCCAAGCGGCCGCAGCTCAGCGACGGTGAGGTCCCGGTCGTCGGTGCCCGCGAGCCCTGCCCCTGTGGCAGCGGTCGCCGTTACAAGGCCTGCCACGGCCGGGCCGCCCAGCATGCCGTGACCGAACTGGTGCAGCGCCCCTTCGAGGGGCTGTCCGGCGAGTGCGACTGGGTGGCGCTGCGCGAGCTGGTGCCGGCCGCCACGGTCGGGCTGACCCTGAGGGGCGGCCTCCCCGAGGGCGTCCCGTCGGTCACGCTGGCCACGGTCCTGCCGATGGCCTGGCCGGCACTGCGCCGCGACGACGGCTCGGTCCTGCTCGGCCTGCAGAACGACACGGCGTCGGGCGACATCAGCCGCGACCTCGCCGACACCCTCCAGCGCGCGCTCACCGCGGCCCCGGGCACTCCGGTCCAGTCCCGCCGCGCCCCGGCGGACGGTCCGCGACTGCAGGAACTCCTCGACCCCGAAGGCGCGTTCGAGCCAGTTGTGCACCCGGGCTTCGAGTTCTGGGTCCCGGACGCGGAGAACGCCACGCCGGAGGTGACCGCCTCCCTGGAGCGGGCCAACGCCGCGGCCATCCCGACCGTGCGGCTGACCGGCGTGGACGCCGCCTACTGGTGCGAGACGCCGGACAAGAACCACCTGCGCTGGGTGATGCCGTACCCGGAGGAGCAGCTTCTGGACGCTCTCGCGCGGCTGCACGCGGCGGGCCGCTCGAGCCTCGGGGAGGGCACCCGTCTCGTGGGGTCCTTCCGTGCTCACGGGCTCACCGTGCCGGTCTGGGACCTGCCGAGCGCGGTCACCGCGGAGGACGTCGAGAAGCCGGCCGCCGAGTTCGCCGAGCGCCTTTCCGGCGCTCTGGCCACGGACGCACCGCTGACCGTGGACGAGCGCCGCGCGCGCGGCGGGCTGACCAACCGGCAGGTCACGCTGAGTTGACGTGGGACGTGGGGCGGGCCNGTCACCGCGGAGGACGTCGAGAAGCCGGCCGCCGAGTTCGCCGAGCGCCTTTCCGGCGCTCTGGCCACGGACGCACCGCTGACCGTGGACGAGCGCCGCGCGCGCGGCGGGCTGACCAACCGGCAGGTCACGCTGAGTTGACGTGGGACGTGCGGCTGACCGGTCGGTCAGCCGCACGGAGCCGCGCCGGAATCGGCGGCTCCGCTCACAACTCCCGTGCCTGACAAGCCAATCGGTGTCCGAATAGCCGAGCAAAAACAGAGATCGAATTTGCGAACAGCCGATCTCTTGTTACCGTTTCATTAGCCCGGTTGCTGGTGCATCCCCCGTCGCCAGCAACCGGGTCTTTTCATGCCCGCGTGCTCTTTACGCACCGGCGTCACGCGTCAACTGCCCGTAGTGGAACCGGAGTTGCTCCCGGACCGCAGCAGCAGTGGCCCGGTTCCAGCCCGCTCCGCGAACTCCGCTACCGCCGTGTAATCGTCCGGCTTACCCCGAGTGCGCTCCCGGGGTGTCTCACAGGTCTTCGGCTCGTCTCCCGCGCCCACCGCGCAGTGCATCCGCACGGTGCGTCCACCGGGCCCCATGAGGCTCAGTACGGAGTCCAGCGCGCCGCCGGTCGCATTGCGGTAGTAGGTCCGCGCCCACGTCTGCTCACCCTGCGTCAGCACACACGTCTGCGCCTCGATGCCGTCGGGGGAGGTGAGTTCGGGACCGCAGCGGGCGGCGGTGTCGAGACCGAGCCCGAGGGGCGGCGGGGAGCCGGCCTGCCGGGCGGAGGGGGCCTTGGCGTCGGCGGGTGGCGCGGAAGGACGTCCCGCGTCGGGTGCGGCAGGACGTACCGCGTCAGGTACGGAAGCGCCACGTACGGGCGAGCGCCCCTCGTCGCCCACCTGTCCCGCGGACGCCATGGCCAGCGGCAGCGCGACCGCGCATGCCACGACGCCCGCGAGGGCGAGCAGACGAAGGTTCATGAACCGGAACATAGCCAGTGGGGCAGGCGTCCGGTTCCGCCCGCGCCCGACACCCCTACAACTCGGGCGCGCTCACACCCGTACGAGTGAGGGCCTCGACCACCGCGTCCACCACGGCCTCCACGTCGGGCACCCACGGGGATGCCGAACCGGGCAGCGGCGCACGCTCCCAGCGGATCTCACCGTCGCCGGTCTCGGAGGGGGGCAGGGCCAGATAGCCACCCTCGCCGTGGAAGCGGAGGGAACCGGGGACGAAGTCCTTGGCGTACAGCAGTTCGCCCAACTGCTCCAGGGAGTAGGGCTTCACGAGCAGCGCCCACCGGGTGGGCGAGGCGACGACCGGGCCGAGGCGCATGCCCGTGCGGTCGAGCACCGCGAGTGCACGGGCGGCCGCGAGCGCCGGCAGGCTGACCGCGCAGGGCGCGTCGCCGCCGGTGGCCAGGACGATCGGCGCGGTGGGCCGGTTGCTCCACCACCAGCGCACCATGCGCTCGTCGGTGGTGGCCGCGAGGAGGCCGGGGTCGAAGGGGTGGGCACCGGGCACCGTGCACTCGGGGTCGGGGCAGCCGCAGCGGGCACGCCCCTGCGGGTCGGCCGCCACGCCCGGGAGTACGGGCCACTGCCATTTGGTCGCGAAGGTCAGGGCCGCGCTGATCAACTCAGGCCTTCCGTCGCTGCGCTGGGACAGGAGCCTGCGTCGCTTTCCGAGGATCTCGCGCATGAGCGCTCGTTCCTTTCCGTTGCACCGCTGGCAACACCGAGGACCACATCACACCATGTGTCGATCACTTCACTGTGCGTACCTGTTGGCGCATCACACCCCTGTCCGAGACAGGGGGAACCCCTATGGGCCGAACGTTGAGCTGCGTCCGCGGCAGCCTCGCCCACACTGCGGTCTATCAGAAGCGCGGGCCTGGCGTGGGGTGGCGAAGTCTGGCGTTTGCTGTCGCGCGTGGTTCTCTTCGCCTCCGCCGCGGGAGGATGGGGCTCGGTCGTCGGTGGCTAAGACGCCCGGGTCCGTCGCCAGGTTCCGGGTGATTCCGAACCACCCCTGGCCTTCTCCGAGTACGTACCCATCACGACCGCTGTGACGCTCTGTGGAGCAGGGCCAGTCGACCGCAATACGCCGTTACCCGAGTCAGTTTTAGGCCAACTTTGCCTTTTGGCAAGTGCTGCACTGATGACCCACGGACACCAGGAATCCCGGCAGGACAATGCTGGACATCCCCTCACGAGTGCGTGTACATGTGGAGACACTGCTAGCGGCGCAGAATCACATGGGGGTTTGCGATGCTTTTGAGCAATACGCACCGGCCGGAAAGCCGGACGCCATGAACGCCCCTCACCCTCCGAAAGTGGCTGGAATCGATTCAACGGTTCCCTCGCCAGCCCACACTGTCGCGCCCGCGCCTGCCGTCTCGGGTACCTCGGCAGTTCTCTCACCAAACGCGCCGGGCGCGCTGCTTCAGGACCGGCTCGCCGGCTGGGTCTCCGACCTCACGACCCTGCACGAACTCACCGAACGGCTGGCCCGCACCGACGCGCTGTCCGACGCCCTGCAGGAACTGCTGCAGGCGGGAGCCGCCCTGGTGGGCGCCCGCCGCGGACTCGTCGTGCTGGAACCGGGCGACGGACTCGGCCCCGACACCACCATCGGCCTGGGCCTCGCCCGCGCCGACCTCGGTCACATCGAGACCGTGCCGCGCAGCTCCCTGTCGTACGGCCGCATCCTCGACGGACTGCCCGGCGGTGACGGCGAGATCGCCCAGCCCGACCTCTTCGCGGAGGACGGACTCGACCCGCGGCACCGCGAAGTCGCCGCCCGCCTCGGTTACGCCGCGAGCTACGCGCTGCCCCTGACCGCGGACGCGTACCACGAGAGGGCCGGCCGGCTCGGCGCCGCCGTGTGGCTCTACGACGAGCCCGCGGAGCCCGCCGAGCGGCAGCGCCACCTGGTCGGCCTGTACGCGCGCTACGCCGGCGAGCACCTGGCCCGGCTCCTGGAGGTCGAGCGCACCCGCGCGTGCATGGCCACGATCGCTGAGGAACTGCTGCCGTCCCGGCTCCCCCGCGTCGCCGGGGTACGGCTCGCCGCCCGGCACCGCACCGGCCCGCACGGCGGCGGCGACTGGTACGACGCGCTGCCGCTGCCGGACGCCGCGCTCGGCCTCGCCGTGGGCTCGGTGACGGGTTCCGGGCCCAGCGCGATCGCCGCGATGGGACGGCTGAGAGCCTCCCTGCGGGCGTACGCCGTGATGGAGGGCGAGGACCCGGTCGCCGTCCTGTCCGACCTGGAGCTGCTGCTCAGGCTCACCGAGCCGGCCCGCTCCGCCACCGCCCTGTTCGCCTACTGCGAGCCCGCGCTGCGCAAGATCACGCTGGCCGGTGCCGGGCACTGCCCGCCGTTGCTGGTCGGCGAGCGGCGCACCGAGTTCGTGGAGACCTCCGTGTCCGCGCCGCTCGGGATGCTCACCTGCTGGGAAGCGCCGAGTGTGGAGCTCGAGGCAGAGGCGGGCGAGACGGTTCTGCTCTACACCGACGGGCTGCTGCACCGCACCGGCGACCCCACCGACCGCTCCTTCGCCCGGCTGCACGCGGCGGCGGCCGGCGTGCCCAGGGCACTGCGCCGCGACCCCGAGGCGATCGTCGACCACGTGCTGCGGACCGTGCTGCCGGACGGGCGGGACGAGGCGGACTCCGAGGAGGACGTGGTCCTGCTCGCCGCTCACTTCGAGTAGCCGGCGGTGAAGCTGTCGGTAACAGGTCCTCCGCCCCTGGGCCCCCTTCCGTACGACCGTACGATGGAGGGGGTCCAGTGCCGTATCGAGGAGGATGACCGTGGCCGACGAGCTCACCCCGGAGACCCCGGAGACCCCGGAGTCCGAAGAGCCGATCAAGCAGCGGAAGAACGGCCTGTACCCGGGCGTCTCCGACGAGCTGGCCGAGAACATGAAGTCCGGCTGGGCCGACACGGAGCTGCGTGACCTGGAGCCGATCGCCCAGGCCGCCGAGACCGCCGCCCGCCGAGCCGCCCTCTCCGCGCGCTTCCCCGGCGACCGCCTGGTGATCCCCGCGGGCAACCTGAAGACCCGCTCCAACGACACCGAGTACGCCTTCCGGGCCTCGGTCGAGTACGCCTACCTCACGGGCAACCAGACGGAGGACGGCGTCCTCGTCATGGAGCCCGTCGCCGGCGGCCACAAGGCGACGATCTACCTCCTGCCGCGCTCCGACCGCGAGAACGGCGAGTTCTGGCTCTCCGGCCACGGCGAGCTGTGGGTCGGCCGCCGCCACTCCCTCACCGAAGCCGAGAAGTTGTACGGCATCCCCGCCGCCGACGTGCGCGAGCTGGCCGACCGGCTGCGCGAGGCCACCGGTCCGGTGCGGGTCGTGCGCGGGTACGACGCCGGTATCGAGGCCGCGCTGACCGACAAGGTCACCGCCGAGCGCGACGCCGAGCTGCGGGTCTTCCTCTCCGAGGCGCGGCTGGTCAAGGACGAGTTCGAGATCGGCGAACTGCAGAAGGCGGTCGACTCGACCGTTCGCGGCTTCGAGGACGTCGTACGCGTTCTGGACAGGGCCGAAGCCACCTCCGAGCGGTACATCGAGGGCACGTTCTTCCTCCGCGCGCGCGTGGAGGGCAACGACATCGGCTACGGCACCATCGCCGCGGCCGGTCCGCACGCCTGCACGCTGCACTGGGTGCGTAACGACGGGCCGGTGCGCTCCGGTGACCTGCTGCTGCTCGACGCGGGCGTCGAGACGCACACGTACTACACCGCCGACGTCACGCGCACGCTGCCCGTCAACGGCCGGTTCAGCGAGATCCAGAAGCAGATCTACGACGCCGTGTACGACGCCCAGGAGGCCGGCATCGCGGCGGTGCAGCCCGGCGGGAAGTACCGGGACTTCCACGACGCGGCGCAGCGGGTGCTGACCGAGCGGCTCGTGGAGTGGGGGCTGGTCGAGGGGCCGGTCGAGCGGGTGCTGGAGCTGGGACTGCAGCGCCGGTGGACGCTGCACGGCACCGGGCACATGCTCGGCATGGACGTCCATGACTGCGCTGCCGCGCGCGTGGAGTCGTACGTCGACGGCACGCTGGAGCCGGGGATGGTGCTCACCGTCGAACCCGGTCTGTACTTCCAGGCCGATGACCTGACGGTACCCGAGGAGTACCGGGGGATCGGTGTGCGGATCGAGGACGACATCCTGGTGACGGAGAACGGCAACCGGAACCTGTCCGCCGGGCTGCCTCGCCGGTCGGATGAGGTCGAGGCGTGGATGGCGGCCCTCAAGGGAGCAGAGAGCTGATTTTCGGCTGCGGGTAGTTCGTGGCCGGTCGCGCAGCCCGCGCCCCTGGCGGCATCGGTGTGGACCTGCATCTGGAAGCCGACGCCACTGAAGGGCGTCGCGCCGGGCTGGAGCGTGCCCTGCGTGATGCCGTGCGGGACGGGCGGCTGGCGCCCGGGGCGCGGTTGCCTGCCACCCGGCGGCTCGCCGGTGAGCTGGGGGTCTCCCGGGGCACCGTGAAGGCGGCGTACGACCAGCTCGTCGCCGAGGGGTACCTGACCGCTCGGCAGGGGTCGGGTACCCGGGTGGCCCCGCTGCCCTCCGTCGACGCCGCACCGCCTCAGGCCGCCGCACGCACGCGTGTGCCGCGTTTCGATCTGCGGCCGGGGAGTCCGGACGTGGGGACGTTTCCGGCGGCGGCCTGGCTGCGGGCGCTGCGGCGCGCCATCGCGACGGCGCCTTCGCGGGCGTACGACTACGGCGATCCGCGCGGGCGGATCGAGCTGCGGACGGCGCTGTCGGGGTACCTGGGGCGGGCGCGCGGGGTGATCGCGCCGCCGGAGCGGATCGTGGTCACCTCGGGGTACGTGCAGGGGCTTTCGCTGCTCACGCGGGTGCTGGAGGGCGTCTCCATCGCCATGGAGGATCCCGGGCTGCCCTTCCACCGGGAGGTCGTGCGGCGGGGCGGCGGGCGGGTGGTGCCGGTGCGGGTGGACGAACGGGGCGTCCTGGTCCAGGACTTGGGAGACGCCTCGGCCGTCGTGGTCACGCCCGCGCACCAGTACCCGACCGGGGTGACCCTGCATCCGCAGCGGCGGCGCGCGCTGACCGACTGGGCACGCGCGCGTGGAGGACTGATCGTCGAGGACGACTACGACGGGGAGTTCCGCTACGACCGGCAGCCCGTCGGCGCGCTCCAGGGGATGGCTCCCGGACACGTGGCGTACCTGGGCACCGCCTCCAAGACGCTCGGGCCGGCGCTGCGGCTCGGGTGGATGGTGCTGCCGCCCGACCTGGTCGACGCGGTCGCCGACGCCAAACTGCACAGCGACCATCACACCGAGTCCATCGGGCAGTTGGCGCTGGCCGAGCTGATCGAGAGCCACGCCTACGACCGTCACGTGCGCGCGTGCCGGTTGCGGTACCGGCGGCGCCGGGACCAGCTCCTGGACCGGCTGGGGGCGCGTCGGCGGGTACGCGGGATCGCGGCCGGGCTGCACGCGCTGGTGGAGGTCGACGACGAGGCGGCGGCTCTGGCGCGCGCGGAGGCGGAGGGGCTCGCCGTGGGGCACCTCGGGGAGCACTGGCACACGCCGGGCGTCGAGGGGCGGACGCAGGGGCTGGTCGTGGGATACGGGACGCCTCGGGAGCGGGTGTATCCGGAGGCGCTCGGCGCGCTGGGGAACGTGCTGGACGCGGACTGAGGAAGTTTCTGGACGCGGACTGAGCCCGCCGCTCGGCAGCCTTTGATTGGGCCACTGAAAGGCCTGCCTATTGGGCCTGCTCAGGGGTCCACCGCGCTTCTAGTGTCGCCTGCATGACGAACTCGCTCGTCCCGCCCGCGGGGCCGCAACGCGTCCTGGCCCTGGCCCAGTTGACCAACTCAGTCGGTGACGGCGCCTACTACGTGACGTCGGCGCTCTACTTCACCCACGTCGTCGATCTCGCCCCCGCGCGCGTGGGGCTCGGGCTGACGGTCGCCTGGGCGGTCGGCTCGCTGGTGGGGGTGCCGCTCGGGCGGCTCGCGGACCGGCGCGGGGCCCGCGGTACGGCCGTGCTGCTGGCGCTGGCGACCGGGCTGGCGGTGGCGTCCTTCCTGGTCGTCCGGGACTTCGTGCCGTTCGTCGTGGCGGCCTGCGCCTACGCCTCCGCCCAGTCGGGACTCGCCGCCGCCCGGCAGGCGCTGCTCGCGGGGCTGGTGCCGGCCGGAGAGCGGACCGGGCTGCTCGCGCACCTCCAGTCGACGCTGAACGCCGGTCTGGCGGTGGGCGCGGGCGTGGGCGGGCTCGCGCTGCACGCCGGGACGCGGGCGGCGTACCTCGGGGTGTTCGCGTTGGACGCGGTGAGCTTCGTGGTGTGTGCGGGGCTGTTGCTGCGGTTGCCTTCGGTGGCGCCGGTCAACCAGGGCGGTGGCCGCCCGAGCGGCCTGGAAGGCGGACGGAAGCGCCGCGATCTCGGAGTGCTGCGTGACCGTCCGTACGCCCTCCTCACGCTCCTCAACACGGTGCTCCTGCTGCGCATGCCGTTGCTCAGCCTCGGGCTGCCGCTGTGGATCGCGGAGCGCACGGACGCTCCCACCTGGCTGGTCTCCGCGCTGTTCGTGCTCAACACCGGGGCGGTGATGGTGTTCCAGGTGCGGATGGCGCGCGGGGTCACCGGCGTCGCGTCGGCCACGCGCGCGGTGCGGCGGTCGGGGTGGGTGATGCTGGCGGCGTGCGCGGTCTTCGCGCTGTCGGCGGGCGCGCCGCCGTGGGTGGCGGTTGCCGCGCTGGTCGTCGGTGCCGTGTTGCAAGTGGGCGCCGAGATGGGGCAGTCGGCCGGTTCCTGGCAGCTGTCCTTCGAGCTGGCCCCGCCCGACCGCGTCGGCGAGTACCAGGGCTTCTTCGGGACCGGCGTGACCGTGGCCCGGACCCTGGGCCCGCTGGTGCTGACCTCGCTGCTGCTCGGGTGGGGGACGGCGGGGTGGCTGCTGCTCGGGGGAGCGACGCTCGTGGCGTCGTACGCGATGGGCCCGGCGACCCGCCGGGCCCATGCCTCCCGGCCGGACGTCAGGCCGTCCGCGCCGGTGAACTGACCCTCACCGGCAGCGAGTCCAGGAACAGCGCCCCCGCCAGCAGTCCCGCACTCCCCCTCGGACTCCACGCGCGCGCGTGCAGGTCGGCGTCGAGGGCGCACAGGGCTTCGCGGCCCGCCTCCGTCGCCGTGCCGCCCGCGTCCAGGACCCCGCGGGCGCCCGCCTGGACGTGCCGCAGGCCCACCGGGCCCGCGGTGTACAGGAGTTCGGTGTCCTGGAGGGTGGACATCACGGTGAGCAGGGCGTCGAGGCGGGCCTCGTCCTCGCCGGCGCCGGCCGAGCGGGCGGCGGCCAGGGCGTCCAACGCCCGCCGAACGTGCGGGAATCCGGCCCGGGCCTCGCCGCGCGCCCCGGCGGCGCCGTACTTCGCCGAGATCGACGAGCCGCGCGAGGGCCGTCGCGGGGCCCGGCGGTCGGGGTGCGCGGCGATCCGCTTGGCGGTCGCGGCCACCTCCTGCGCCCCGGCACGGGGGTCGAGGGCGGCCGCGGCGACCAGCAGGCCGAGCGCCCACAGGGCACCGCGGTGGCCACCGCCGGCGAGGCCCACCGAGTGCTCGGTGCAACGGCCGATCGCACCCAGTTCGGTACGGAGCCGGGGTGTGGGCTCGCCCGTGCGGCGGGCCGCGGCGGCCATCGCCGCGAGGCCGGGCGCGAGCGCCTTGGCGGACCAGCGCAGGGCGCGGTGGTCCACCCGGGTCCTGCGGGCGCCCAGGTCACGGGGGTCGGGCAGGCCGGGCTTGGGGGCGAGCGCCAGCTGCCCGGTCAGCGCGTCCACGGCGGCCTGGGCCAGCGCGTCGTCCTCGCGGCTGTTCACGCGTTACGAGGACGCCGTGGCCGACGGGGAGGCACCGTCGCCGGGCGGGGTGCCCGTCGGGGCGTCGTCCGGAGGCGTACCGCCACCGCCGCCGCCCGCGCCGGTGTTCTCGGCGTCGGGGTCGACACCGAGGGTGAGGGAGCCCTTGTAGCCCTTGGACGGGTCGCTCTTGTGCACGGCCTTGAGGGTGAGCAGGCCGCTGGACGCGCCGCCGCCGTCGTAGACCATGTCGTCGGCGAGCTCGGTGTAGGTGCCGGAGTGCTTCGCGTACGGCTCCAGCGTGAAGATCTCCTCGGCGATCTCGTCGGCGAAGAACAGCTGGCCGGTGTAGTTGACCTTGCCGCCCTCGTAGGTGCCGTCCTCCTTCTGGCCGCCCGTGTGCACCTTGAGGTGGATGTGGCAGGTGCGCGGGGTGTACCAGCCCGGGAAGATCGTCTCGAACTTGACGACCCCGTTGGCGTTGGCGATCTGGTAGCCGCGCAGGTAGGTGTCGTCGTCGGCGGTCGAGCCGTCCTCGCTCTCGGCGGGCGCGGAGCCGCCGGGGTTGGCGGTGGTGTAGCCGGAGTAGTAGCCCCAGGCGTCGCAGTGCCAGATCTCGACGGCCGCGCCGGGCACCGGGGTGCAGCCGTCGGTGGCGTCCACGACGGTGAGGCGCAGGGTCAGCGGGACACCGCTCTTGCCCTCGGTGATGTCCTTCCGCACCAGGGCGCCGTCCAGGTAGTACGGCCCCTCGGTGACGCTGGACATCAGGGTCATGCACGCGCTGCTGGTGGAGGTCGCCGAGGCGGTGGCGGTGGCCTCGGCGGTGCTCGTCGCGTCGTCGGCGAAGGCCGACTGGTACCCGGCCACGGCGAGAGTGCCGGCCGCGACCGTGCCACCGGTCACCACGAGGGCGCGGCGCCGGGTGATGGAGGTGTCTTTGTGGTTTCCCGTCATGTCCATGAACGTAGGAACGACGTCCGTCAGGAACCTGAGCCGACGCTGTGCGCAGGCTGAGAATGCGTGTCGCGCGTCTTCAGGCAGGTCCGGGCGGTTGGGGCCAATGCCCCACCGCGCCACTGCGCGCTAGACCGCCATCAGCGGTGCGTCCTTCTTCCACTTCAGGATCTTGTCGAAGCTCACCACCGCGCCCCGCCGGCCGGGCTTGTTGCCGATGTGGACGTGGTCGGCGAGTTCCTCGATGAGACACAGACCGCGGCCGTTCTCGTCCTCCACCGGCACCGGGCGGGCCGACGGGCGGGGCCGGGTGGCGGAGAAGCCGGGGCCCGAGTCGGCGACCTCGATACGGCACTTCTCGCCGTCGAGGTAGGCGGTGACGCGGTACGCCTGCGAGGGACCCTCGTGCCCGCCGTCCCCGCCGTGTTCCACGGCGTTCGCGCAGGCCTCGCTGAGCGCCAGGGAGAGGTCGTAGGAGATGTCGGGATCGACACCCGCCGTCTCCATGGTGCCGAGCAGCAGCCGCCGGGCGAGCGGAACGCTCGCGGCCTCGCGGCGCAGATGGAGTGACCACCAGATGCTCATGCTCCAGCCTCCAGGCCGCGGCTCGACATACCGTTACGTATTGCCGCGAGTGCACCGGTGTAAGCACACAGTTGACGTGATGCCGCCCATATGGGGGATGTGCCGACGACGGCCATCGGTGTATGTGGGGCGCCTTGTGGCAGAACGTGACCTTCCGGCCGTACACCGCGTACGTCATCTTGTGGACCTGCCGTATGGCGGTCATCAGGCCAGTGCGATGATGAGCCCGCCATGACTGCCCCCCACCCACGTACGGCGCGTGCCGGAGGCGACCTCCGGGTGCTGCGGGCCGCGGTGTTCGCCGCGGTCTGTGTCGTGCTGGCCGCGGCCGGACACGCCCTCGCCTCCTGCGCCACGGTTCCGCTGTGGACACTGGGCGCGGGTTTCCTGGGGGCCGTCCTGGTCGTGGCACCGCTCACCGGACGCGAGCGGTCGCTGCCGGGCATAGCCGCGCTGCTCGCGGTCGGACAGACCGTGCTGCACGTGCTGTTCGGGCTGGGGCAGCACGGGACGACGGCCGCCGCGGCGGCGGGTACGGCCACGACGGCCTCGTCGGTGTCCGACGCCTCCCTGGTCGAGCAGGCCGCACGGCTCGTCTGCGGGACCACCGCGGCGGCGATCAGCCCCGCGCAGGCCCACAAGATCCTCGTCGACGCCCGGCTCTACCCGGGCGCGGGCGCTCCTACGGCTACGACGACGCACCACCCTGCGGACGCCTTGTCCACCGCGGCGGGGTCCACCATGTCGCTGCTGCCGTCGCTGCCGATGCTGCTCGGCCACGTCCTCGCGGGCCTGGCCGCGGGATGGCTGTTGCGCCGGGGGGACATGGCCCTGTCGCGGCTCGTCGAGATGTCCGCACCGTCGGCGCAGTCGGTCGCCGAGGGGGCACTCGTCCGGTCCCTGCGCGGGGCGCTCGCGCTGGTACGCGCCCTGCGTGCCGGACTGCCGGGCGCGCCCGAGGCCGGTCCGCGCATCCCGCCCACCGCCCTGCTCGCGCCGCCCGCCCCCCGCACCACCGCACTCCAGCACACGCTGATCCGGCGGGGCCCTCCGGCCGCCGACGCGCTCTTCCTCGCCGCCTGACGCGACGCGCCCCGTGCTCCGCCTCCTTTTGAGGACCCCTCTTTGAGGGCTCCTTTCCGAGGGCTCCTTTTTGAGGACTCCTCTCCTGAGGACCGTGGGGAGGGCCGCCGTCGTGCGGCACGCGCGTGTACCCGTGCTTGCGAGCGTCCGCCCTTCGACGGGTGATCGCTGACGCACGCGCCCGCGTACCCCTCTTCATCACCGGAAACCCCGGAAAACCTCTCGGAGTGGAGTGCTCCCCATGAAGGCCTCTCGCCTCGCCGCCGTCGGCGCCGTCGCCGCCTCTGCCGTCGTCGTCCTGTCCTCGCCCGCGTTCGCGCACGTCAGCGTGCAGCCCGAGGGCACCGCCGCCAAGGGTGGTTACGCGGTCGTCGACTTCAAGGTCCCCAACGAGCGCGACGACGCCTCGACCACCAAGCTCGAGGTCAACTTCCCGACCGACCACCCGCTCGCCTCCGTGATGCCGGAGCCGATGGCCGGCTGGGACATCAAGGTCACCAGGTCCAAGCTCGACAAGCCCGTCGAACTGCACGGCAAGCAGATCACCGAGGCCGTCACCAAGGTCACGTGGACCGCCGACGGCAAGGGCATCGAGCCCGGCTACTTCGAGAAGTTCCCCGTCTCCGTCGGCGCACTGCCCGAGGACGCCGACGAGCTGGTCTTCAAGGCGATCCAGACGTATTCCAACAAGGAGGTCGTCCGCTGGATCGAGGAGCAGCAGGAGGGGGCGGAGGAGCCCGAGAACCCGGCGCCCGTGCTGGCGCTGTCCGCCGCCGCCGAGGACGGGCACGCGCACGGCTCCGCGGCCACCGACGACGCGACCGAGGAAGCCTCCGACGCCGAGGCCGCCGCCGCGGATACCGCGGCCTCCACCGACAGCAGCGACACGACCGCCCGCGTCCTGGGCGTGGTCGGCATCGTCATCGGCGTGGTCGGCGTGGCGTACGGCGTGCTCGCCGGGCGCCGGCGCACCGACGCCTGAGGTCCACCCGTCCGGCCCGGTACCGGGGTTCGCACGGCTCCTGTGCGACCCCGGTGCCGTCCGGCACCATCACATCTGGGACATTTTTCTATGCGCAAGAAGACGTTCGCCGCGGCCGCACTGCTCGCCGCCGCCAGCCTGACCCTCTCCGCGTGCGGCAGCGGTGACGACAGTGGCTCGCCGGTCTCCGTCGTCTCGGAGGAGGCGGGCGCGGACAAGGCCGCCACCGTCCTCGACCAGCCGTTCGAGAAGCCGGACCTGGTCCTCACCGACACCCGGGGCAAGTCGTACGACCTCCGCAAGGAGACCGCGGGCAGGCCGACCCTCATCTACTTCGGCTACACGCACTGCCCCGACATCTGCCCGCTGACGATGAACAACATCGCCGTCGCCAAGAAGTCACTGCCCAAGTCCGAACAGGACGAGCTGCGCGTCGTGTTCGTCACCACCGACCCGGACCGGGACACCCCCGCCGAGCTCGGCAAGTGGCTCAAGGGCATCGACACCCAGTTCGTCGGCCTGACCGGCGACTTCCCCACCATCCAGGCCGGCGCCCGCACCCTCGGCATCTCCATCGAGCCGACGCACAAGGACAAGAACGGCAAGGCCGTCTCCGTGCACGGCACCCAGGTCGTCGCCTTCTCCCCGAAGACCGACGCCGGATACGTGCTCTACGGCGAGGACGCCACGGTCGACGACTACACCAAGGACCTCCCCAAGCTCGTGAAGGGCGAGAAGCCGTGAGGCCCCTCACCGTGCCCGCCGCGATGCTGACCGGTGCCCTGGTCCTGGCCGGCTGCGGCTCGGACTCCGGCTCCGACACCGGGGGCGACGTCTCCGTGTCCGGCGCCTACATGCCGCAGCCGGTCTCCGCCGACATGGCGGCCGGCTATCTGACGATCGTCAACGACAGCGGTACGAAGGCCGAGCTGACCTCGGTGACCAGTGACATCGGCGAGGTCACCATGCACAGGACGGTCGGGGGCGCGATGGAGGAGATCACCCGGTTCTCCATCCCCGCCCATGGTCAACTCGCGTTCAAAAGCGGTGACAACCATCTGATGTTCGACAAGCTGAAGCACAAGCCCGAACAGGGCCAGACGGTCTCCGTCGAACTGCACTTCGCCAAGTCCGACCCGGTCGTCGTCGAGATGCCGGTCAAGTCGGCGACGTACATCCCGAAAACCGGACACTGACGGAGGGATCACCTTGACGCCGACCATCACTCCTCGCGTCCGGACCCTGGTGCTGCTGCTCCTGGCCGCGGCCGGGCTGCTCCTGGCCGGGGCGGCCCCGGCCTCCGCGCACGCCGCGCTGACCGGCAGCGACCCGCGGCAGGGTGTGGTGGTCGACAAGGCACCCACCCAGGTCTCCCTGACCTTCTCCGAGCAGGTCTCGACGTCCGCCGACTCGCTGCGCGTGCTCGACCCCAAGGGCAAGCCCGTCCAGCGCGGCAAGCCCTCCAACGTGAGCGGCACGACGTACGCCGTCCAGCTGCTCAGCGGCCTGCCCGACGGCACCTACACCGTCACCTACCAGGTCGTGTCCGCGGACAGCCATCCCGTCGCCGGTGCCTTCACCTTCTCCGTCGGCGCCCCCTCGTCGACCTCCGTCTCGGTGTCCGGTGAGACCGCGGGCGGCGGGGTCGTCGGCTGGCTGTACGGATTCGGGCGCTACCTGTCGTACGCCGGGTTCGTCGTCCTGGTCGGCGGGGCGGCCTTCGTCCTGGCCTGCTGGCAGCCCGGCTCCGGCGTACGGGCCGTACAGCGGCTCGTCGTCTCCGGCTGGCTCACGCTCACCGCGGCCACGCTCGCGCTGCTGCTTCTGCGCGGCTCCTACACCGGCTCCGGCAAGGTCGGCGACATCTTCGACCTCGACCTGCTCGGCCAGGTGCTCCAGACCAAGACGGGCGCGGCACTGGTGTCCCGGCTGCTGCTGCTCGCCGCGGCCGCGCTGTTCATCGCGGTGCTCTTCGGGGCGTACGACAAGCGCGAGGAGGACGAGAAGCGGGACCTGACCTTCGGGCTCGCCATCGGCGGGACCGTGGTCGCCGCCGGGATCGCCGCGAGCTGGGCGATGTCCGAGCACGCCTCGGTGGGACTCCAGTCCGGGATCGCGATGCCGGTCGACGTCGTCCACCTGCTGGCGGTCGCGGCCTGGCTCGGCGGCCTCACCGCCCTCCTCGTCGCGCTGTACCGGGCACCCGCGGACACGCCCGTCGACACGGCCGCCGTACGGCGTTTCTCGACCGTCGCCTTCGGCAGCGTCGTCGCCCTGGTCCTGACCGGGACCTACCAGTCCTGGCGCCAGCTCGGCTCCTGGTCGGCGTTCACCGACACCCGGTACGGACAGCTGCTGCTCGTCAAGATCGGGCTCGTGGCCCTCCTCGTCGGCGTCGCGTACATCTCGCGGCGGTGGACGGCACAGCTGGCGGACGCCGCGGTCCGGCGCAGCAGTCAGGCGCCCGAGAAGGAGCGGGTCACCGCCGGCGCCGGGGACACCAAGGGCGGCGCCGGGGCGGCCGAGGACGCCGGTGACTCCAAGCGTGCCGCGCAGCTCGCCCGGCAGCGGGCCGCGATGGACACGGCACGGCAGAAGCGGGAACGGGACGCCGACCCGCACCGGTTCGGGCTGCGCCGCTCGGTGCTCGCCGAGGCCGGTGTCGCCGTCGTCCTGCTTGCCGTCACCACCGTGCTGACACAGACCGAACCCGGGCGTACGGAGGAGGCGGCCAAGGCGGCCACGTCCTCCTCCTCGTCCACCTCCTCGTCCGGGGCGGTCACCCTGGACATGTCGTTCGACACCGGCGGCGAGGACGGCAAGGGCGTCATACGTATCGATCTCGACCCCGCGCGCGTGGGCGCCAACGAGATGCACGTCTATGTGGAGCGGCCCAACGGGCGTGCCTTCGACGTCCCGGAGGTGAAGGTCGCCTTCACCCTGAAGGCCAAAAACATCGGCCCCCTGCCCGTCGTCCCCGACCACATCACCACCGGGCACTGGGCGGCGAACGGAGTGCAGATCCCCATGGCGGGCGACTGGGAGGTCGCGGTGACCGTGCGGACCTCCGACATCGACCAGACGACCGTCTCCAAGAACACGCAGATCGGCTGAACGACACCATGCCTGACCAGTCCATCCCGGAGGCCCGCACTCCCGCTCTCGAAGGGGGCGCCTTCGAACAGGCCCCCTCCGGGGAAGGTCTTTCGCGGCGGAAGCTGCTGAGCACCGCCGGCGCCACCGGGCTCGTCCTCGGGGCGGCCGGCGGGGCCGTCGGATACACCGCGCGTCCGGCCGAGGCCACGCCGCTCACCTCCGTGGGCGCCGACCAGGTGATGTTTCACGGGAAACATCAGCCCGGCATCACCGAGGGTCTGCAGGCCCGCGGTCACCTCGTCGCCTTCGACCTGGCGGCGGGCGCCGGCCGCAAGGAGGCCGCCGCACTGTTGCGCCGCTGGTCGTGGACGGCACAGCGGCTGATGGCGGGCGAGGCGGCGGCCCAGGACGACACGGACGTCGCCCGGGACGCCGGCCCGTCCTCGCTGACGGTCACCTTCGGATTCGGGCACAGCTTCTTCGCCCGCACCGGCCTGGAGAAGCAGCGCCCGGCCTCCCTGGACCCACTGCCCGACTTCTCCTCGGACCACCTCGACAAGAAGCGCAGTGACGGCGACCTGTGGGTGCAGATCGGCGCCAACGACGCGCTGGTCGCCTTCCACGCCCTGCGCGCCATCCAGAAGGAAGCGGGCAGCGCGGCCCGCGTCCGCTGGCAGATGAACGGCTTCAACCGCTCGCCGGGCGCCACGTCCCATCCCATGACGGCCCGCAACCTGATGGGCCAGATCGACGGCACCCGCAACCCGAAGCCGGCCGAGTCCGACTTCGACCGGCGGATCTTCGTGCCTTCCTCCGGCTCGAACGACCCGTCG
This sequence comes from Streptomyces sp. Q2, assembly GCF_056820935.1. Lineage (NCBI taxonomy): Bacteria > Bacillati > Actinomycetota > Actinomycetes > Kitasatosporales > Streptomycetaceae > Streptomyces > Streptomyces sp. Q2. The sequence continues at coordinate 91,924 of NZ_JBXEJE010000013.1, forward strand.
TGGATGGGGAACGGCTCCTACGCCGTCGTACGGCGCATCCGCATGCTCCTCGACGACTGGGAGAGGCTCCCGGTCACGGCCCAGGAGGACGTCATCGGGCGCCGCAAGTCGGACGGGGCGGCGCTGTCCGGAGGCACCGAGACGACCGACATGGACCTGGAGAAGACCGACGCCAAGGGCAACCTGGTCGTCCCGATCAACGCCCATGCCCGCATCACGCGGCCCGACCAGAACGGGGGCGCGGCGATGCTCCGGCGCCCGTTCTCGTACCACGACGGCTTCGACGGCGACGGGGTCCCCGACGCCGGCCTCCTCTTCGTCTGCTGGCAGGCCGACCCCCTGCGCGGCTTCGTCCCCGTACAGCGCAAGCTCGACCGGGGCGACGCCCTGTCCCGGTTCATCCGTCACGAGGCGAGCGGCCTGTTCGCGGTGCCGGGCGGGGCTGCGGAGGGGGAGTACGTGGGGCAGGGCCTGCTGGAGGGATGACCTTGCTCGCCCTGCGGAGTGGCTGTCCTGAGATGCATGCGCTGTGCTCCGCAAGGCCCATTAGGGTGAGGTCATGCCAGCGAGCTATGCGTATCTCGGCCCTGAGGGCACCTTCACCGAAGTCGCCCTGCGGCAGCTTCCCGAGGCGGCCACCCGGCAGTTGATCCCGTACGTGTCCGTGCAGTCCGCGCTCGACGCGGTGCGCCTCGGTGAGGCCGAGGCCGCGTTCGTGCCGATCGAGAACTCGGTCGAGGGCGGCATCACGACCACGCTCGACGAGCTGGTCGCCGGTGCGCCGCTGATGATCTACCGCGAGGTGCTGCTGTCGATCACCTTCGCGCTGCTGGTCCGGCCGGGCACCGAGCTGTCGGACATCAAGACGGTCTCCGCGCATCCGGCCGCCCAGCCGCAGGTGCGCAACTGGCTCAAGAAGAACCTCCCCGACGTCCACTGGGAGTCGGCCGCCTCCAACGCGGACGCCGCCCGCCTGGTCCAGGAGGGCCAGTACGACGCCGCCTTCGCGGGCGAGTTCGCGGCCGCCCGGTACGGCCTTGAGGCGCTGGAGACCGGGATCCACGACGCGGAGAACGCCCAGACCCGGTTCGTGCTGGTCGGCCGGCCCGCCCGGCCCGCGGCGCGCACCGGCGCGGACAAGACGTCCGTCGTGCTGTGGCAGCGCGACGACCACCCCGGCGGCCTGCGCGACCTGCTCGGCGAGTTCGCCACGCGGGGCATCAACCTGATGCTGCTGCAGTCCCGGCCCACCGGTGCGGGCATCGGCAACTACTGCTTCTGCATCGACGCCGAGGGCCACATCTCCGACCGCCGGGTCGCCGAGGCGCTGACGGGGCTCAAGCGGATCTGCCTCCAGGTGCGCTTCCTCGGCTCGTACCCGCGCGCGGACGTGGACGTGGCGGACGTACGCGCTCCGTTCCCGGGGACCTCGGACGACGAGTTCGTGTCGGCGGCGGACTGGGTGGCGCGATGCCAGGACGGACGTTTCTAGGACGTTTCCGACCGCTCCTACCTGCATATTTTAGTTATCCACAGGAGTTATCCACAGGCAGGCTTCTCGACCTGGGGACAAGTCGACATCCAAGCGCCACTCAGTCGACAAATCGCCCTACGGCGCCCAAGTTCGTCCACAGTCCCGTAGGTCACTCTTCGTCCACCCGTTTCCCTTGGTCCATCCTTTGGGGCGACGCATATCCACCCGAAAGTGGGTGTGACGCCGGTTTGGGACGGGAATTCCTCTCCCCCACGCCCGACTCGGAATGATCCATTCCGGCATCCACAGATCTTTCGCACAGCCTGTGGATAACTTTTCGGCGCTGTGGATTTCTGTGGACGGAGGCCGACCAAGTCCCGTTCCCCGCAAGGAAGTCGGGTCAACCCGGCGCCCGTCGCATGCCCCGTCCCGGGGAGTGGGACACTTTTTATTGACACGATCGGCAATTGCCTCATAACGGAACGTAAGCCGCGATTCGGGGTGGCCCGGAATAGTGAGTCGTGAGGCGTCACCCCGCACCGGTAGCCTTGGCCACGTGATTGACCTTCGCCTGCTCCGTGAGGACCCCGACCGTGTGCGTGCGTCGCAGCGCGCCCGTGGAGAGGACGTCGCGCTCGTCGACGCTCTCCTGTCTGCCGACGAGCGGCGCAGGTCGTCCGGCGTCCGCTTCGACGAGCTGCGTGCCGAGCAGAAGGCCCTCGGCAAGCTCATCCCCAAGGCCTCCGGGGACGAGAAGGCCGAGCTGCTGAAGAAGGCGAGCCAGCTCGCCGCCGACGTCAAGGCCGCCGACGCCGAACGCGACGCGGCCGACACCGAGACCCAGGAACTCGCCCTCCAGCTCAGCAACCTCGTGCACCCCGAGGTGCCCGTGGGCGGCGAGGAGGACTTCGTCACGCTGGAGACGCACGGCACGATCCGCGACTTCGGCGCCGAGGGCTTCGAGCCCAAGGACCACCTGGAGCTCGGCACGACCCTCGGCGCGATCGACGTCGAGCGGGGCGCCAAGGTCTCCGGCTCGCGCTTCTACTTCCTCACCGGTATCGGCGCGCTGCTGGAGCTCGCCCTGGTGAACGCGGCGATCGCGCAGGCCACGGCGGCCGGCTTCACGCCGATGCTGACGCCCGCGCTGGTCCGCCCCCAGTCGATGGCCGGCACCGGCTTCCTCGGCCAGGCGGCCCAGGACGTCTACCACCTCGACAAGGACGACCTCTACCTGGTCGGCACGTCCGAGGTCGCGCTCGCGGCGTACCACATGGACGAGATCATCGACGCCGACCGTCTCCCGCTGCGCTACGCGGGCTTCTCGCCCTGCTTCCGCCGCGAGGCCGGCTCGCACGGCAAGGACACCCGCGGCATCTTCCGCGTCCACCAGTTCGACAAGGTCGAGATGTTCTCGTACGTCGACCCGGCGGACTCACAGGCCGAGCACCAGCGTCTGCTGGAGTGGGAGAAGCAGTGGCTGACGTCGCTGGAACTGCCGTTCCGGGTCATCGACGTCGCCTCCGCCGACCTCGGCTCCTCGGCCGCCCGCAAGTTCGACTGCGAGGCGTGGATCCCGACGCAGGGCAAGTACCGCGAGCTGACCTCGACCTCGGACTGCACCGAGTACCAGTCCCGCCGCCTGTCGATCCGCGTCCGTGACGGCAAGCGGGTCAAGCCGCTGGCGACGCTGAACGGCACGCTGTGCGCCGTACCGCGCACGATCGTGGCGATCCTGGAGAACCACCAGCAGGCCGACGGCTCCGTCCGGGTCCCCGAGGTGCTCCGCCCGTACCTGGGCGGCCGGGAGATCCTGGAGCCGGTCGCCAAGTGAGTACCTCCGCCGCACCGGGGTTTCCCTACCGCCTGATCGCGACCGACCTCGACGGAACGCTTCTGGGTTCCGACGAGTCGGTCTCGCAGCGCACCCGTGAGGCGCTCGCCGCGGCCACCGCGGCGGGCGCCGCCCACATCGTCGTGACGGGCCGCTCGGCCCCGTGGACGCGGCACATCCTCGACGACCTCGGCTACGACGGCCTCGCCGTCTGCGCCCAGGGTGCCCAGGTGTACGACGCCGGTGAGCACCGCCTGCTGACCTCGGTGACGCTGGACCGGCAGCTGGCCGGGGTGGCACTCGCCAAGATCGAGGCGGAGGTCGGCCCGCTGTACCTCGCGGCGAGCCGGGACGGCCTGGAGGGCGAGGTGCTGGTCGGCCCCGGTTACGCGGTCACCGGCAAGCTCCCCTCGACACCCTTCACGGACGCGGCCGACCTGTGGACCGCCCCGCTGAACAAGATCTACATACAGCACCCCACGCTGACGGACGACCAGTTGGCCGAGGCCTCCCGCCAGGCCGCCGGCGGCTTCGTCAGTGTCGCGATGGCCGGCGCGGGCATCGTCGAGCTCCTCCCCCTCGGCCTCTCCAAGGCGACGGGACTGTCCCTGGCGGCCCGCCGCCTGGGCATGAAGGCCGCCGACACGATCGCTTTCGGCGACATGCCCAACGACATCCCGATGTTCGCCTGGTCCTCCTACGGCGTGGCGATGGGCAACGCCCACGAGGAGCTGAAGGCCGTGGCGAACGAGGTGACCTCCTCGAACGAGGAGGACGGGATCGCGGTCGTGCTGGAGCGGTTGCTGGGCTGAGCGCGGGTGTTCCTGCGAGGCAGGGACACCTCGCGTTCCTGCGGAGGATGCACGGATCGAACGTGCGCGGGGTTGCCCCCGACCACGACTCGCGTTTGATTGAACACAGCGCGAGCCGGTGCCTTACCACTCGGCCAATCCTCCGGGTGGGCGGCCTCACGTGAGCGCAGTGCGCCACGTGCTCGAAGCGGCCGCCCCGGGCAGCTCCCCGTATGAGGCGGAATCGACGGAGGTGCAACTACTCCGGAGTCCGCCGCGGGCTGCCCTGCGGGGAGCTCGACGGACTGTCGTGCATGGACATCGCCGAACTCCTCCCCAGTACGTGGCGCCGGTTCCATCCGGCGTCCTGGACACCAACCACTGTGCCCGTACGCCGTGTTCGGTGCCACCGATTAACCGGCGGCTCCGGACTCCCTCAGCGCCGCCGCCACCTGCGCCGACGCTTGCTGAAGAACCATCCCGCGGGCGGCTCGTCGGAACGCCACGGCTGTGGTTCGGGTTTCTCCTTGCGCCAGCGCTCGGCGAGCATCCGGGCTCGTGCGGACGGCTCGGCGGTCTCGGCGGACCGTATGAAGTCCTCGTCCAGGACGAGGTCGTCCCAAGCGTCGTTCCCGGATTGTCCGCGACTGTCGTCCTGTGACGCCTCGTCCGCCATCCCCGTCCTCCCAGCCGTGCGCCCGCTTTTGCCCAGTGTGCCCGGACTGAGGTGAAGCCCCCGTCAATAAGCTGGGCCTCTACTCCTACTCCTCGCCCGCGAGCGTCAGCGAGCGCAGTTTCTGCCCCGCGTACCAGGTCGCCGACACGGTGACGGCGACCAGCAGGACCGTCGCCGTCGTCAGCCCGACGTCGGAGGTCACCAGGTCCCCGCCGGCGACCTTCTGGGCCACGGCCAGCGACCACTGCTGGACGCTGAGCGTGCGCGCCCCGGCCACCAGGGAGCCGAACAGGGCCTCCCAGACGAGCGCGTAGACGAGACCGAACACGACCGCGTGCCGGGACACCGTGCCGAGCAGCAGGAAGAGTGCCGCGTACGCGATGGAGGCGACCAGCGCGGCCACCGTGTAGGCGACGGCGATCTGCTGGCCGTTGCCGTTCAGGATGAGGCCCGCGATCAGGGTGGGTACCGCGGAGAACACCATCGTCACGGCGATCGCGACGATCAGCTTGGTGAAGATGATCGTCGGCCGTTTGATCGGCTTGGACAGCAGGTAGACCACGGAGCCGTCGTCGATCTCCGGGCCGATCGCGCCCGTGCCGGCGATGACGCCGATGATCGGCACCATGGTGGCGAGCGCGAGCCCGCCCAGCAGGTCGGACGCCGTCTGGTCGTCGGCGCCTGCCAGGCCGCGCACCACGACGGAGATCGCGATCAGCAGCAGGGGCAGCGCGCCCAGGATGAGGGCCCGACGCCGGCCGAGCAGGGCGCGATAGGTGAGTCGGGCGACTGTGGGGTCGTACATCTTGGCCTCCTACGCCGCGACGAGATACGAGAAGACGGACTCGAGGGACTCGTCGGACGGCGAGACCGTGAGCAGGCGGATGCCGTGGTCCCTGGCCACTTTCGGCAACAGGGCCGTGAAGCGGCCGAAGTCGACGGCCTGGATGCGCAACGCGCCCTCCGCGAGGTCGACTTCGATTCCGGACGTGGACGGGTCGGCGATCAGCGCGGCCGCGAGGGCACGGTCGTCGCTGGAACGCACCAGGTAGCGGTGCGGGCGGTCGGTCATCAGGCGGCGGATCTTGCGGAAGTCACCGCTGGCCGCGTGCCGTCCGGCGACCACCACCTCGATGTGCCGGGCGAGTTGTTCGACCTCTTCGAGGATGTGCGACGAGAACAGCACGGTGCGGCCCTCGTCGCCCATGCGCCTGAGCAGGTCCATGAGCTGCATGCGCTGGCGCGGGTCCATGCCGTTGAAGGGCTCGTCCAGCAGGAGCAGCGAGGGGTCGTGGACGAGCGCGCTGGCCATCTTCACGCGCTGGCGCATGCCCTTGGAGTACGTCGAGATCTTGCGGTCCTGCGCGTACTCCATCTCGACCGTGGCCAGCGACCTCTGGGCCGCCTTGGCGCCCAGGCCGTGCAACTCGGCGTTGGCGACGACGAATTCGCGCCCGGTGAGGAAGTCGTACATCGCCTCGCGCTCGGGGACGATGCCGATGTGCTTGTAGATGTTCTCGTTGCGCCACACCTGCTGGCCGTCGAGGGTGACGGTGCCGGTGGAGGGGGCCAGGAAGCCGCCCATCATGTTGATGAGGGTGGACTTGCCGGCGCCGTTGGGACCGAGCAGGCCGGTGACGCCGGGGCCGATGGTCATGGTGATGTCGTTGACGGCGACCACGTTGCCGAACCAGCGCGAGACGTGGTCGATGTTGAGCGTGGTCACAGTCCGGCCTTTCGGTAGCGGCGCATCATGAGGCCGTAGCAGGCGGCGATCAGGCCGAGGGTGACGAGGACGTAGACCACGCCCTCCCCGTTCGTCGGGCCGACCCCTCCGGGGAACGCCGAGCTCGCGCCCAGGAACGCGGACTGCACTCCGTCGATGAGCGTGACGGGCGAGAACAGGCCGATCCAGGCGATGGATCCGGTGCTGTCCTGCGCTTGGGCGATGGCCTGGAGCGTGGAGACCGCGCCGTAGGAGATGGTCAGGACGGCGATCACGGCGGCGATACCGAAGCCACGGCGTGGAGTGACCGACGCGATGACGAGGCCGAGGCCGGCGAAGAGCAGCGAGAGCAGTGCCACGGAGACCAGCCCCTGTGCGAATCCCTTGGTCTGGTCGGTGAAGTCGAGCTTGGCCAGCAGGGCGCCCACGTAGAGCACCAGCAGCGGGGCGGCGGTGAGGATGAACAGCGCCGATGCCAGGGACGCGAACTTGGCGCGTACGTAGTCGGCGGTCTCGATGGGCCGCGAGAAGTACAGCGGTACGGTCTTGAAGCGCAGGTCGCGGGAGACGGACTGCGGTGCCTGCGAGGCGACGTACAGGCTGATGACGGCCTGCATGACGATCGCGTAGCGCGTGTAGTCGAGCGGCAGGTCCTTGGCCTTGGTGGCGACCGCGACGGCGACCATGATGGCCGCGGGCACGCACATCACCACGAACAGCAGCATGGGCAGCACTTTGGACTTGACCGAGCGGCCGAGGCCGTAGGCGCCGCGCAGGGACTGCGAGTAGAGGGAGCGGGTCGCGTAGGAGCGGCCCAGGCGCGGGCCGTCGTAGGAGCGGTAGCCGATGTTGTGAATGCGGGTCTGGTCACCCGAGGGTGCCACCGGTGTCCGCATGGGCTGCTCAACCGCCATGGCCGACCGCCTCCTTCCGCTGCTCGTCCTCGTTCGTGAAGACCTCGGAGATGTGGTGCCGGCGCTGCTCCATGCGCACCAGGCCGAGGCCGAGGTCGGCGACCACGTCGCGGACCAGGTCGTACGTCTCCTCGCCCTGCGCGGTGAGCAGCAGCACGTGGCCGGCGCCCGGCAGGCCCGCGCCGCTGTCGAGGATGTCCATCCCGCGCGCCTGGAGCGCGTCGCGCACCACGCGGGTGCCGTCCGGGTGCTCGTCGGTGTCGGTGACCTCGATCGCGAGGGTGGTCGTGATCTGGGTGAAGTCGGTGGTGGAGCTGGAGCGCAGGAGTTTGCCGCCGTCGACGACGACCACGTGGTCGCAGGTGCGCTCCAGCTCGCCCAGCAGGTGGGAGGTGACCAGGACGGAGATGCCGAAGTCGGTGTAGATGCGGCGGATCAGGCCGAGCATCTCGTCGCGGCCGACCGGGTCGAGGCCGTTGGTCGGCTCGTCCAGCAGGACCAGTTGCGGGTCGTGCACGAGGGCCTGCGCGAGTTTCACGCGCTGCTTCATGCCGGTGGAGTAGCCGCCGATGGGCCGGTAACGCTCCTCGTACAGCCCGACGTGCCGCAGGGTGTCCGCGGTGCGCTCGCGCGCGGCGGTGGGCGGCAGACCGGACATGCGCGCCATGTGCACGACGAACTCGGTGGCCGAGACGTCGGGCGGCAGGCAGTCGTGCTCCGGCATGTAGCCGACCCGCTCGCGGATGGCGGCTCCCTTGGTGGCGACATCGAGTCCGAGCACTTCGGCGCGGCCCTCGGTGGCGGGGGACAGACCCAGCAGGATCTTGATCAGTGTGGACTTGCCGGCTCCGTTGGCTCCGACGAGTCCGGTCACACCGGGCCCGACGTCCACGGAGAGCCGGTCAAGCGCGGTCACCCGGGGGAACCGCTTGCTCAGGCTTTCGGTCGCGATCACAGTCACGTCTTAGAAGGTAGTGACCTTGACCACGCCGGTCATCACTCCGCAGGGCCGTCTTGGTATCAGACTCCAGGCGTACGGGTCCCTAAGGGTCCCCCTCAGGTCGAACAACGCGGGTTCGGTCATCCACATCCGCGAGGTTGTCCACAGCCCGGCGCCCTCCTATTGACGCAGCCTCTAACGACTGTCACATTCGCCAGTGTCAAGTTACGGGCACGTACCGCGGTCGACGAAGACGGGTGGGCGTTGGCATGACGACGGCAGCTGGTGAACTCGGCGCGGAACTGCGCGGGTTCAGGAAGGTGCAGCGCCTCGCCTACGAGTGCGCGGAGGCGGTCGCGGCGCGGCTGAAACCCGGCGTCACCGAGCGCGAGGCGGCCCGGATGCAGCGCACGTGGCTGCGCGAGCGGGGTGTGCGCGACTGGTTCCACCTGCCCTTCGCCTGGTTCGGTGACCGCACCGCGTTCGTGGACTTCCGCGTGCCGCTGCAGTTCTTCCCGACCAACCGCCGGCTGGAGCCGGGGATGCCGTTCATCCTGGACATGGCTCCCGTGTACGAGGGCTGCGCCGCGGACATCGGCTACTCGGGCTCTTTGGGCAGCAACCTCGTGCAGAGCCGGCTGATGGACGACCTGGAGGTACACCGCGAGCTGATCCTCCGCGAGGTGCGCGAGCGGCGTCCGCTGCGGGAGATCTACGAGGACGTGGACCGCCTCATGACCCGCCAGGGCTACGCCAACCGGCATCGCGCCTATCCCTTCGGCGTGATCGCGCACAGGGTGGGCCGCGTGAAGGAGCGCCGCTGGTCGCCTCGCGTCTTCGGGTTCGGCACCCAGTCCCTGAAGGGCCTGGCGGCCGACGCGCTGCACGGCCACCGGGAGGGCTGGTCCCCGCTGTGGTCGCCCCACCGCTTCTCCGACCATCCGCCGCGGCCGGGACTGTGGGCGGTCGAACCGCACCTGGGCTTCCGGGGTACGGGTGCGAAGTTCGAGGAGATCCTGGTCGTCACCGACTCCAGGGACCCCGAGGAGAGCGCCTTCTGGCTGGACGACGATCTGCCGCACGTGCGGCGCTGGGCGGAGGACAAGTGACGTTGCCGACGGGTGTGCGGGAGCGCCGGGTGCGGACCGGCGGCGTCGAGCTGTGCGTCGCCGAACTGGGGGACCCCTCGGGGCCGACGGTCGTCCTGGTGCACGGTTATCCGGACAGCAAGGAGGTGTGGTCGGCGGTCGCGTCCCGATTGGCCGAGCGCTTCCACGTGGTGCTGTACGACGTCCGTGGCCACGGCCGCTCCAGCGCACCGCGGCCGCTGCGCGGCGGGTTCACGCTGGAGAAGCTGACGGACGACTTCCTGGCCGTCGCCGACGCGGTCAGCCCGTACAAGCCCGTGCACCTGGTGGGGCACGACTGGGGCTCCGTACAGGCCTGGGAGTTCACCACCGTGAAACGCACCGAGGGCCGCATCGCCTCCTTCACGTCCATGTCCGGACCGTCCCTCGACCACTTCGGCCACTGGATCAACAAGCGCGTCAAGCGCCCCACCCCGCGCCGGATCGGCCAGCTGCTCGGCCAGGGCGCCAAGTCCTGGTACGTGTACCTGCTGCAGACGCCGGTGCTGCCCGAGCTGGCCTGGCGCGGCCCCCTGGGAAAACACTGGCCGAGGATCCTGGAGCGTCTCGAGAAGGTCCCCGGCGAGGGCTACCCGACCTCCTCGCTGCCGACCGACGCGGCGCACGGAGCCTGGCTGTACCGGGACAACGTAAGGGCCCGGTTGCGCCGTCCTCGTACGGACGCGTACGCGCACGCGCCCGTGCAGCTGATCACGCCCCTGGGGGACAGATTCCTCTCGGAGAAGCTCTGCGACGAGCTGGAGCTGTGGGCTCCGCAGCTGACCCGGCGCACGATCCCCGCCGGGCACTGGGTCCCCCGCTCCCGGCCCGACCAGCTAGCGGCCTGGATCTCGCAGTTCGTGACGTCCGTGGAGGGCGGGAGGCCGGACGCCGTGGCGGCGAAGGGCCCGCACGCCGACCGGTTCGGCGGGCAGCTCGTGCTGGTCACCGGGGCGGGCAGCGGCATCGGGCGGGCCACGGCGTTCGCGTTCGCCGAGGCCGGGGCGCGTGTGGTGGCCGTCGACCGGGATGCCGAGGCCGCCGTGCGCACGGCCGAGCTGTCCCGTCTGGTCGGCGCGCCCGCGGCCTGGGCGGAGACGGTCGACGTTTCCGACGAGCAGGCGATGGAGAAGCTCGCCGAGAAGGTCGCCGCCGAGTACGGCGTGGTGGACGTCCTGGTGAACAACGCCGGCATCGGCCTGTCCGGCTCCTTCTTCGACACCACCCCGCAGGACTGGAAGAAGGTCCTCGACGTCAATCTGTGGGGCGTGATCCACGGCTGCCGGATCTTCGGCAAGCAGATGGCCGACCGCGGGCAGGGCGGCCACATCGTCAACACCGCGTCGGCGGCGGCGTACCAGCCTTCCAAGGCGCTGCCCGCCTACAGCACGTCCAAGGCGGCCGTGCTCATGCTGAGCCAATGCCTGCGGGCGGAGCTGGCGGGCCGGGGCATCGGCGTGACCGCGATCTGCCCCGGCTTCGTCAACACCAACATCACCTCGACCGCGCACTTCGCCGGGGTCGACGCCGCCGAGGAGAAGCGGCGCCAGAAGCGGACCGCCCGCCTGTACGGCCTGCGGAACTACCCGCCGGAGAAGGTCGCCGACGCCATCCTGCGGGCGGTGGTGCGGAACGAGGCGGTGGTCCCGGTGACGCCCGAGGCACGTGCCGCCCACCTCCTGTCCCGCTTCATGCCCAGGGCACTGCGGGCGATCGCACGTCTGGAGCCACGCCTGTGAGCGCGCGGATCGCCCCCCGCAAGGTCGCCTTCGACTGGTCGCGCACACCGCTGCACTGGATCCCCGGCGAGCCGACCGCGACCCATGTGATCAATGTGCTGCACCTGTTGCTGCCGGCGGGGGAGCGGTGGTTCGTCCGCGTCTTCAAGGAAGGCCTGCCCCTGGTCAGGGACCCCGAGCTGCGGGCCGAGGTCAAGGGCTTCATGGGCCAGGAGGCCACGCACAGCGTCCAGTACGCGCACGTGCTGGACCATCTGACCGCGCAGCGGCTCCACACCGCCGAGTTCACCGGACACGTCGACTTCCTCTTCGAACGGCTGCTCGGCGAGCGTCCGCCGCTCGGCGTGCCGATACCCGAGCGGGAGTGGCTGCGCTTCCGGCTGGCGGTCGTCGCGGCGATCGAGCAGTTCCCGGCGGTCCTCGGCGACTGGGTCCTGGCCGCCGAGGGCCTGGACCGTGCCCACGCCGACGAGGTCATGCTCGACCTGTTGCGCCGGCACGGCGCCGAGGAGGTCGAACACCGCGCGGTCGCCTTCGACATGTACCAGCACAGCGGCGGCACCGGTACGCCCCGGTACGCCCGCCGCATCGCCGGCATGGTCGTCACGGCACCGGCGATGCTGTACCTGTGGGTATGGGGCTCGGCATACCTGATACGCCACGACCCGCAGCTCGCGGGCCGTCTGCGCTACTCCCTCGCGGAGCACGAGAAGGCCGTACGCAAGGGTCTGCTGCCCGCGTGGCGGGAGCTGGGCGCGGCGATACCCCGCTACTTCCGGCGGTCGTACCACCCTTCGCAGGAAGGGTCGTTGAGTCGTGCGGCGGAGTATTTGAGGAGGTCACCGGCGGCGAGGGCGGCCTCGTGACGGACGGCGCCGGAGGTTCCGGCCGCAGGGCCGAGGATCGCGCGCACCAGGCCGAGGTGCCCGCCTACCGGATCGAGGACCTGGCGCACCTCAGCGGTGCCACGGTCCGCACCATCCGCGCCTACCAGGACCGCGGGCTGCTCCCCCGCCCCGAGCGCCGCGGCCGTGCCAACGTCTACGCCGATGCCCATCTCGTCCGGTTGCGCCGGATCGCCGACCTCCTCGACCGCGGCTACAGCCTGGCCTCCATCAAGGAGCTCCTGGAGGCGTGGGACGCGGGCCGCGGTCTGGGGGGAGTGCTGGGACTGGTCGCCGAGGTGGACGGTCCGTGGACCCACGAGGAGGCGGTACGGATCTCGCGGGCCGAGCTGGACGAGCGGTTCGGCGGTGTCCCCGACGACACGGCGGTCGCCGAGGCCGTGCAGCTGGGCGTGCTGGAGCCGGTGCCCGGCGACGACGACTCCTTCCTGGTGCCGAGCCCCCAAGAGCTCGCGGTGGCCGCCGAGTTGCACGCGGCGGGCGTTCCGCTGTCCGCGATCTCAGGTCATCTAAGGGAGTTGAGGGTCCGGATCGAGCACATCGCGGCGCGTTTCCTGGAGTTCACGACCGAGCATGTCTTTGCCCGCTACCTGGACGGGTCCCACCGTCCGACCGAGGCGGACGCGGCAGAAGCGGCCTCTCTCGTACGACGGCTGCGACCGCTCGCACAGCAGACGGTGGACGCTGAACTCGCGCGCGCGATGCGCTCGTTGGCGGTCCGGCATCTGCGGGAGCACCTCGGCGCGAACGACGTGGCGCCACCGGCTTCGCGGACGTGTGACGTGGCGATCCCGGTGGAGACAACGCGGGCTGTCGAGAGGCTGGTTGGCGTTGAGCGGGCAGCCGAGTTCATCGCGCTGGCCGCCGAACGGGAGGTGCGCTCCAGGTCCTTGGACCGGCTCGCCGCAAGTCACCTGGCGTCAGACGACCTTGACGAAACACCTTGATATGAAGGGTGGTTGTCCACAGAATCGCCAATTCCCCTGTGGATAACCGGACTTGGTTGTGGATCAAACATTCGGAGCAAAATCATTCGCGTGATTCAGGTCTCGCCCGGCACGCTGGCGGGGTGGACGAGAGACGCACCGTGAAGGTGTCCAAGTATTTGTCGAAGCACCTGCGCCACCAGCCTGAGCGGATCGGGTTGGTTCTCGACGACGCCGGCTGGGTGGAGATCGACACGCTGATCGCGGCGGCGGCCGCGCACGGCTTCCTATTCACCCGCGAGGAACTCGACCATGTGGTCGCCGCCAACGACAAACGGCGCTTCGCGATCGACGGCACCCGGATCCGCGCCAGCCAGGGCCACAGTGTGGACGTGGACCTCGGGCTGCCCCCGGCGACCCCGCCGGCGTACCTCTACCACGGGACCGTGGCCGGCTCCCTGGACGCGATCCGCGCCGAGGGCCTGCGGCCCATGAGCCGGCATGACGTGCACCTCTCGCCCGACCGGGAGACCGCGACCCGCGTCGGCGCCCGCCGCGGGCGTCCCGTCGTGCTGTCGGTGGACGCGGGAGCCATGCACCACGACGGCCACGTTTTCCACGTCAGCGCGAACGGGGTCTGGCTGACGAAGGCGGTCCCGCCACGGTATCTGCGGTTCCCAGAGGCGCATTGAGCTGCCGCTGATCAAAATCAGCCCATGACTGAGCGGCCGCGCGCGATGACCGTCGGTGACGGTTTCACGTGAAACACAGTCGTCCGCATACGCTCGGACCCATGAGTCTGCGCCTGAGCACCGTGATCCTCCCGTACCGCCGCTGGCACGAAGGCAGCCGTTCGGCATGGACGCGCGCCGAGCAGCTCGGCTTCCACACCGGGTACACGTACGACCACCTTTCCTGGCGGAGCTTCCGTGACGGACCCTGGTTCGGTGCCGTACCGACGCTGACCGCCGCCGCGGCCGTCACCGACGAACTGCGCCTGGGCACGCTGGTGACCTCGCCGAACTTCCGGCACCCGGTGACCCTCGCCAAGGAGCTGATCTCCCTCGACGACATCTCCGGCGGGCGGGTGACGCTCGGTATCGGCGCGGGCGGCACCGGCTTCGACGCCACCGCGCTCGGGCAGGAGCCGTGGACCCCGCGTGAGCGGGCCGACCGCTTCGCCGAGTTCGTGCAGCTGCTGGACCGGTTGCTGAGCGAGGACGGCCCCAGCGGAGTGTCGTACGAGGGCGACTACTACTCGGCGCACGAGGCGCGCAACATCCCCGGCTGTGTACAGCGCCCCCGGCTGCCCTTCGCGGTGGCGGCCACCGGGCCGCGCGGAATGAGGCTCGCCGCCCGCTACGGGCAGGCATGGGTGACCACCGGCGACCCCAAGTTGTACGAGAACGGAACTCCCGAACAGTCGGTTCAGGCCATTCGCGGACAGGTCGAGAAGCTGGCCGACGCCTGCGCCGAGATCGGCCGTGATGTCGGCTCGCTCGACAAGATCCTGCTCACCGGCTCGACCCCGGACCGTGGCCGGCCGCTCCAGTCCCTGAACGCCTTCGTGGACTTTGCCGGACGGCACCAGGAGCTGGGCTTCACCGAGATCGTGATCCACTGGCCCATCCCCGACTCGGTCTTCGAGGCGGACCAGAAGGTCTTCGAGCAGATCGCCATGGAGGCGCCGGGGCAGCTGCGCTGACCTGGAAGACCAGCCGTGTGTTCCTCATCTGGGCGGACTGCCGCACGGGCGTGCGGGCATGTACGGGAGAATGGCCGGGTGACCTCAGCGACTCGACAGCCCGAGACCCCGGCCGCCGCCCTCCCGGCCCGGCTGATCGCCACCGACCTCGACGGCACCCTGCTGCGCGACGACAAGTCGGTGTCCCCGCGCACGGTCGCGGCCCTCGCCGCCGCCGAGGAGGCGGGCATCGAGGTCTTCTTCGTCACCGGCCGCCCCGCCCGCTGGATGGACGTCGTCAGTGATCACGTCCACGGGCACGGGCTGGCGATCTGCGGCAACGGTGCCGCGGTGGTCGATCTGCACGGCGGCCCCGGTGCCCACCGGTTCGTGAAGGTCCGCGAGCTGGCGCGGGACAACGCCCTGGACGCCGTACGGCTGCTGCGTGACGTGGCGCCGGGCACGGTGTACGCGGTCGAGCAGACCTACGGCTTCTTCCAGGAGCCGGACTATCCGAAGCTGCACATGGAGGTCCCGGACACGCTCGCACCGGCCGAGGACCTGCTGGCGCCGGACGCCCCGGGAGCCGGCGAGCCGGTCCTGAAGATCCTCGCCTACCACCCCGACATCGACCCGGACGCCTTCCTCACGCTCGCCCGCCTCGCGATCGGCGACCGGGCCAACGTCACCCGCTCCAGTCCCAGCGCCCTGCTGGAGATCAGCGGCCCCGGCGTCTCCAAGGCCAGCACACTCGCCCTGTGCTGCGCCGAGCGCGGTATCTCGCACGAGCAGGTCGTCGCCTTCGGGGACATGCCCAACGACGTCGAGATGCTGACCTGGGCGGGACGGTCGTACGCGATGGGAAACGCACACCCGGACGTGCTCGCGGCGGCCTCGGGGCAGACGGTCGCCAACAACGAGGACGGGGTGGCCGTCGTGATCGAGCGACTGCTGGCGGAGCGGGCCGGCTGAGACCCGCTCGAACGGCCGGAGGTCAACGGCTAGCCGAGGCTCACTCCTCGGGCTGACAGCCACGGCCCCGGATCCACCGCCGAACCCGTCTCCGGAGTGACCCGCACCTCGAAGTGCAGGTGCGGGCCGGTGGAATTGCCGCTTGTGCCCGACTGCCCGACCCACTGCCCGGGACCCACCTGTTCGCCCTGGTCGACGGCGACGGCGGCGAGGTGGGCGTACTGCGTGTAGTAGCCGTCCGCGTGCTGGACCACGACCTCGATGCCGAACGGGCCCCCGCACGACACCTTCACCACCCGCCCCGCGCCGACCGCCCGCACCGGCGTGCCGATCGGCACCGCGAAGTCCTGCCCGGTGTGCCGGTTCGCCCACCGCGCACCGCCGCTGCCGAACCCCGCGGACAGCTCGTACGTCTCCACCGGCACCACCCATGTGCTCGTGACACCCGTGTGCGGCTGGTCCAGTCGGACGGCGCCACGGCACGAACCGGCCGCGACGGAGGCGTCGGCCCGGCCCTGCAACTGCCATCGTGCCTGTTCGAGCTTCGTCTCGATGTCCTTCTTCAGATCGGCGAGTTCGGTGTTCCGCCGGTCCAGCCGCTGCCAGGCCGCCGCTGCCTTCGCCTCGTCCTCGACGAGCCGATCCTCGGCCCGGTGGCTCTTGTCGATCGCGTTGTTGAGGACGAGATCCGCCTGCCAGACGGCCCGCTGACCGTGCATCAGGTCTTCCGGATCGTCCGCCAGGAGCATCTGCGCGGTGATCGGAAGACCCCCGCCGGTGCGGTACTGGGCGCGCGCGATCCGCCCCAGGTCCTCGTGCAGGACGGCGATCCCCTGCCGTTCCCGGTCCAGCAGCGCCTCGAAGCGCTGGGCCTGCGCCCGTTGTACCTCGGCTTCCAGCCGGCCCGCCTCGTACTGCTGTGTCGCCACGGCCGCGTCCTCGTACAGCCGGACCACCTGTGCGCTGATCCCGGCGTCGGCGGCGCTGTGCGTGTCCTCGCCGTCGTCGGCGTCGGCGGTGCCCGTCGGGCAGGCCGCGAGCACGGCGAACGCGCACAGCAACGCCGGCACGAGCAGCGGATGACGGCGGGGGAAGCGCATACCAGCGATCCTGGCCCTCCCCGCGGCCCAAGACCCAGTTCACGTCGTACGACCGGGGGACGGATTGCCGCAGATGGGTTAGTGAGCCGGTTTTGAGTTCTCCCGTCGCCACTTGAGTCGTGTTCTGTTTCGGATCGTGGCTTGGGCGGTGACGGGGCAGGTCGTTTGGGGTCTGCGGTGGGAATGGGCGACAGCAGGCTTGCGCCGCTGGTGTTATCGGATGCCGAGCGGCGGGCGTGGCAGGGATGGGCCGGCGCCGGACGACCGCGCAGGGCCTGGCCCTGCGGGCACGGATCGTGCTGGCTAGCGCGGACGGCGGCAGCAATATCGCGGTGGCCGCGCGGCTCGGCGTCAACCGGGGCACCGTGGCCAAGTGGCGGGCGAGATTTTTGCGCAACAGGCTGGACGGGCTCAGCGACGAGCCGCGCCCCGGGGTGCCGCGCACCATCACCGACGCCCAGGTGGAGGAGGTGGTGGTGCGCACGCTGGAGGAGGCCCCCGAGGGGGCGACGCGCTGGTCGAAGCGGGAGTTGGCCAGGGTCGTGGGGATCTCCCCGGCGAGCGTGCCGCGGATCTGGCACGCCTTTGGCCTGTAGCCCTGGAGGACCGAGACCTTCAAGATCTCCCCGGACCCGCTGCTGATCGACAAAATCCGCGATGTCGTCGGCCTCTACCTGGCCCCCGCCGGCCAACGCCGCGGTGTTCGCGGTGGACGACAAGCCCCAGATCCCGGCCCCTGGAACGGACCGCACCGGTCCCGCCCATGCTGCCCGGAGTGCCCGAGCGACGCAGTTTCGACTACGTCCGGCACGGCACCGTCGATCTGTTCGCCGCCCTGAACACCGCGACGGGCAAGGTGATCTCGAAGCTGTCCGCGCAGCACCGTGCCGTGGACTTCCGTGACTTCCTCGATGACATCGACGGCCAGACCGAGCCCGTCCTGGCAGTCCACGTGATCTGCGACAACCTCCGCCTACACGGCACCGGTGGTGCACAAGTGGCTGCTCGCGCACTCCCGCTTCCACCTCCACCTACTCTTCGTGGATCAATCAGGTCGAGCGAGGGTTCGCCGAGCTGGCACGACGCTGCCTCGAACGCGGGGTGTTCTGCTCCCTCGACGACCTCAAGGCCGCACTCGAGGACTGGATCAAGGTCTGGAACGACCAGGCCAGGCCCTTCAAGTGGACCAAGACCGCCGACCAGATCCTCGACCGCGTCTGCCGCTACTCATCACACACCTCCGGACCGGCTCACTTGTACGACGTCACCGCGGCGGAGAAGGGTGTCGTGTGTACTGACCGACTACCGCACCCCCACCAGCAGATCCGCCTGCTCCTCCCGTTCCACCATCGTCCGCAACGGACCCTGCGCCGCGGCCAGTTCGGCAAACGAACCCCGCTGCACCACACGCCCCGCGTCCAGGACGACCACTTCGTCCACCGCTTCCAGACCCGCCAGCCGGTGGGTGATGAGCAGCGTCGTACGGCCCTCGGTGGCGGCCAGCAGATCGGCGGTGAGCGCATCCGCCGTCGGCAGGTCCAGATGCTCGGCGGGCTCGTCGAGCACGAGGACCGGGAAGTCGGCCAGCAACGCACGGGCCAGCGCGAGCCGCTGCCGCTGCCCACCGGACAGCCGCGCCCCGTGTTCGCCGACCAGCGTGTCCAGGCCGTCGGGCAGGCCGTCGGCCCAGTCGAGCAGCCGGGCGCGGTGCAGCACGTCCCGCAACTCGTCCTCGGTGGCGTCCTTCTTGGCCAGCAGGAGGTTCTCACGTACGGAGCTGTCGAAGAGGTGCGCGTCCTGCGCGCACAACCCGACGAGCCGCCGTACGTCGTCGCCGTCCAGCGCGTGCGCGTCCACGCCTCCCAGCGTGTAGGAGCCGGCGTCCGCGTCCAGGAAACGCAGCAGCACCTGCGCGAGCGTCGACTTGCCGGACCCGGACGGTCCGACCACCGCGATCCGACGGCCCTCCGCCAGGGTCAGGTCGACTCCGTCGAGCGCGTCCCGCTCCTGCCCGGCGTGACGGGCGACAAGTCCCTTGACCGCGACGGGGAAGGGCGATGCGGGCGCCTGCCGGGACCGCTCCGGTTCCCGTACGGGATCGGGCGTGTCCAGCACCTCGTACACGCGCTCCGCGCTCCTGCGCACCCGCTGCCGGTACTGCACGGCGAGCGGCAGGCCGAGTACGGCCTCGAAAGCGGCCAGCGGAGTGAGCACGACGACGGCCATGGTCACGCCGCCCAGCCTGCCGTCGGCGACCGCCTGGGCGCCCACGAGAGCGGTGGCCGCGACGGTCAGGCCGGAGAGCAGCGCGGTGAGTCCGTCGCCGAGCGCGGTGGCGGTGGCGGCGCGTGAGGCGATCCGGGTGAGCGTCCCGTCGGCGCGCCGCGCCTCGGCGGTACGGCCGGGCAGGGCGCCGGCGACGGTCAGCTCGGCGGTCCCGGTGAGCAGATCGGTCACCCGCGTGGCCAGCACGCCTCGGGCGGGGGCCAGCCTGTGTTCGGCCCGCCGGGCCACGGCGCCGGTGACCAGCGGGACACCCGCCCCGGCCGTCAGCAGTCCGACGGCGAGCACGGCGCCGGCCTCGGGCAGCAGCCAGGTCGTGAAGCCGACGGACGCGGCGGACACGGCCACGGCGGCACCGGCGGGCAGCAGCCAGCGGAGCCAGTAGTCCTGCAGGGCGTCCACGTCGGCGACGAGCCGCGACAGCAGGTCACCCCGGCGGAGTTGCCGAAGTCCCGCGGGCGCCAGCCGCTCAAGGCGCCGGTAGACCGCGACCCGGGTGTCGGCCAGCATTCGCAGCACGGCGTCGTGCGACACGAGCCGCTCGGCGTACCGGAAGACGGCCCGCCCGATCCCGAAAGCCCGCGTCGCCGTCACGGCCACCATCAGATAGAGCACGGGCGGTTGCTGCGAGGCCCGCGAGATGAGCCACCCGGAGGTGGCCATGAGCCCGACGGCGCTGCCGAGCGCGAGGCTCCCGAGCAGCAGAGCGAGCACGAGCCTTCCGCGCCGGGCTCCGGACAGGGAGCGGACGCGGGCAAGGACACCGCGGGCGTCCGCCACCGGCATTGTCGTCTCTGGTGCTTCGGGAGTGAGAGCCGGTTCGGCCGCGGTCGTCGGGGCCGGAGTCGTCCCGGGCTCAACCTCCCTGTGGGCGGGGGACACCGGCTCGGCCAGCCGCACCACCCGGTCCGCCACCGACAGCAGCGCGGGCCGGTGCACCACGAGCAGCACCGTCCGGCCCACCGCCAGCCGCCGCACCGCCTCCACGACCTCGGCCTCGGTGGCCCCGTCGAGCGCCGCCGTCGGCTCGTCGAGCAGCAGCACGGGCCGGTCGGCGAGGAACGCCCGGGCCAGCGCGAGCCGCTGACGCTGCCCGGCGGACAGCCCGGCACCGTCCTCACCGAGCACGGTGTCGGCGCCCTGGGGAAGCGCGTCCACGAAGTCCAGCGCGCCGGCGTCCGTCAACGCCCGCCGTACGGCGGTGTCGTCGGCGTCGGGCCGGGCGAGACGTACGTTCTCCGCGATCGTCCCGGCGAACAGGTGCGGCCGCTGCGGGACCCACGCGATCCGCGCCCGCCACTGCTCCAGGTCGGCTTCGGCGAGATCGACTCCCCCGGCCAGGACCCGCCCCTCACTGGGCCGGACAAAGCCCAGCAGCGTGTTCAGCAGGGTGGACTTGCCCGCCCCGCTCGGCCCGACGAGAGCGACCGTCTCCCCGGCCTCGACAGCGAAGGACACGTCCGACACCGCGTCCCCGGACCGCCCGGGGTAGCGGACCGTGACTCCCTCGAAGGACACGCCCCCCGTCGGCACGGTGGTGGAACCCGATGTCGGCACCGGAGTCTCCAGTACCGAGAAGATCTCCTCGGCGGCCGCGAGCCCCTCCGCCGCCGCGTGGTACTGCGCCCCCACCTGGCGCAGCGGCAGATACGCCTCAGGCGCCAGGACGAGGATGACCAGGCCGATGTACAGATCCATGTCGCCGTGGACGAGCCGCATGCCGATCGTCACGGCGACGAGTGCCACCGAGAGCGTGGAGAGCAGCTCCAGCGCGAAGGAGGAGATGAAGGCGATGCGCAGCGTCCGCATGGTCGCCTGCCGGTACTCACCGGTGATCCGCCGGATCGAGTCGGCCTGCGCTTTGGCCCGCCCGAACACCTTCAGGGTCGGCAGACCGGCGACCACGTCCAGGAAGTGCCCGGAGAGCCGGGACAGGAGCTGCCACTGACGGTCCATCCGGGACTGGGTGGCCCAGCCGATCAGCATCATGAAGACCGGGATGAGGGGCAGGGTGCCGACGATGATGGCGGCCGACACCCAGTCCTCGGTGACGATCCGCGCCAGTACCGCCACCGGTACGACGACCGCGAGCCCCAGTTGCGGGAGATACCGCGAGAAGTAGTCGTCGAGGGCGTCCACGCCGCGCGTGGCGAGGGCGACGAGCGAGCCGGTCCGCTGCCCGCTCAGCCACCCGGGGCCCAGGGCAACGGAACGCTCCAGCAACCGCCCGCGCAGTTCCGACTTCACCGCGGCGCTGGCACGGTGGGCCGCGAGTTCGGTCAGCCAGGCGACCATGGCTCGCCCGACCGCGACGGCAGCCAACAGCGCCAGGGGAGTGGCGAGTTCGGCCACCGTCATACCGTGCTGGAACGCGCCCACCACCACTTCGGCGATGAGCATCGCCTGGGCGATGACGAGCACGGCACCGACGGCACCCAGACCGACGACGGCCACCAGGAAGAGACGGGTGGCCCGGGCGTACCGGAGGAGTCGCGGATCAATCGGTTTCACGTGAAACATGCCCTTCGGTCCAAGGCGGCGGGTTTCACGTGAAACATCGTGAAACCCGCTGCCGTGTCGGACTCAGTGAACGGCGTCGGCGGCCAGGTGCTGCGTGCCGATCCGCTTGCGGAACACCCAGTAGGTCCAGCTCTGGTAGAGCAGGACGATGGGTGTGGCGATGCCCGCACACCAGGTCATGATCTTCAGGGTGTAGGGACTCGACGAGGCGTTGGTGACCGTGAGGTTCCACTCGGCGTTGAGCGAGGACGGCATGACGTTCGGGAAGAGCGTCAGGAAGAGCATGGCCACGGCGGCGACGATGGTGACGCCGGACAGCGCGAACGACCATCCCTCACGTCCGGCCTGGTTCGCTGCCAGCGCCGCGACCAGTGCGGCGACCGCCACGACGAGCGCGACCAGGCTCTTGCCGTCACCGCTGTCGACCTGCGTCCACGCGAGGAAGACCAGAGCCAGCACGGCGGCGACGAGTCCCACCCCCAGCGCCAGCTTCCGCGCCCGCTCCCGGATCTCCCCGACGGTCTTGAGGGCCGTGAACACGGTTCCGTGGAAGGTGAACAGTGTCAGCGTCACCAGGCCGCCGAGCAGTGCGTAGGGGTTGAACAGGTCCCAGAAGGTGCCGACGTAGTTGAAGCTCTGGTCGATCTTCACGCCGTGCACGATGTTGCCGAAGGCCACACCCCACAGGAACGCCGGGATCAGCGAGGTCCAGAAGATGGCGTGCTCCCAGTTGCGCTGCCAGTTCTCCTCGGGCCGCTTCACCCGGTACTCGAAGGCGACGCCCCGGACGATCAGACAGACCAGGATCATCAGCAGCGGCAGGTAGAACCCGGAGAAGAGCGTGGCGTACCACTCGGGGAAGGCGGCGAAGGTCGCGCCGCCGGCCGTGAGCAGCCACACCTCGTTG
Source organism: Streptomyces sp. Q2 (assembly GCF_056820935.1). Classification (NCBI taxonomy): domain Bacteria; kingdom Bacillati; phylum Actinomycetota; class Actinomycetes; order Kitasatosporales; family Streptomycetaceae; genus Streptomyces; species Streptomyces sp. Q2. Next base: position 114,442 of record NZ_JBXEJE010000013.1, read on the forward strand.
CCGTCCCAGACCGGGCCGATGGTGTTGATCAGTACCCGCCGCTCGGGCCGGTCGCGGGCAAGCAGCCTGGTGAGGATGCCGACTCCGAAGTCGAATCCCTCCAGGAAGAAGTACCCGGTCCACAGGACGGCGATGAGGACGAACCAGACGTCGTGAAGTTCCATGACTGTGCAGCTCCCTCGGCCTAGTAGGAGAAGGCCATCGGCTTGTCGGCGTCCCGGGAGTCGCCGCCGATCTTCGTGGGCGGGTTGAGGTCGGCCTCGGTGAGTTCGGGCGGGCCGGCCTTCACGTACTTCGCGAGCAGCCTGACCTCGATGACGGCCAGGACGGCGTACAGCGCGGTGAAGGTCACCATCGAGATGATGATCTCGGTCTGGGAGACGCCCGGGGAGACCGCGTCCCGGGTCTGCATCACGCCGTAGACGACCCAGGGCTGGCGGCCCATCTCGGTGAAGATCCAGCCCCACGAGTTGGCGATCAGCGGGAACGCCATCGTCCAGACCGCAGCCAGCCAGTACAGCCGGGTGAGCCTCGACCCGAGCGGCTTCTTCAGCAGCACCAGGTGCGGTACCTCGTCCTCCCCGGTCCGCAGGGCGGTCGGCAGCAGGAACCTCTTCCGGGTGAGCCACAGCCCCAGCAGGCCGAGGGAGAAGGACGCCATACCGAAGCCGATCATCCAGCGGAAGCCCCAGTAGGCGACGGGGACGATGGGCTTGTAGTCACCGGGCCCGAACTTCTGCTGCTCGGCCTTGTTGGTGTCGTTGATGCCGGGCACGTACGAATCGAAGTCGCTGTGGGCGAGGAAGGACAGCAGACCGGGTATCTCCAGGGCCACCTTGTTGTGCCCCTCGTCGACGTCCCCGTACGCGAACACGGAGAAGGGCGCCGGCTTCTCGCCGTCCCACAGCGCCTCGGCGGCGGCCATCTTCATCGGCTGCTGCTCGTACATGACCTTGCCGAGGGTGTCCCCACTGATCGCGGTGAGCAGACCACCGACCGCCAGCGTGACCAGGCCGAGCCGGAGCGAGGTCCGCATCACCGGGATGTGCTTCTTGCGCAGCAGGTGGAACGCGGCGATGCCCACCATGAAGGCGCCACCCGTCAGAAAGGCCGCCGAGAAGCTGTGGAAGACCTGGTTGAGAGCGGTGTTCTGGGTGAGGACCTGCCAGAAGTCGGTGAGTTCGGCGCGGCCCTTCTCCTTGTTGATCCGGTAGCCGACGGGGTGCTGCATCCAGGAGTTGGCCGCGAGGATGAAGTACGCCGACAGCAGTGTGCCGATGGAGACCATCCAGATGCACGCCAGGTGGATCTTCTTCGGCAGCTTGTCCCAGCCGAAGATCCACAGGCCGATGAAGGTCGACTCGAAGAAGAAGGCGATCAGCGCCTCGAAGGCGAGCGGGGCGCCGAAGACGTCACCGACGAAGCGCGAGTAGTCGGACCAGTTCATGCCGAACTGGAACTCCTGCACGATGCCGGTGACGACCCCCATCGCGATGTTGATCAGGAAGAGCTTGCCCCAGAACTTGGTGGCCCTGAGGTACTTCTCCTTCTCCGTGCGCACCCACGCGGTCTGCAGGCCGGCCGTGAGAGCGGCCAGCGAGATCGTCAGGGGAACGAACAGGAAGTGGTAGACGGTGGTGATGCCGAACTGCCAGCGCGCCAATGTCTCCGGCGCCAGAGCCAGGTCCACGTCGTCACTCTCCTTACATCGCCGTGGTCACAGCGGCGGTTTGCCCCTTACGCCCCCTGCATCGAGGGAGTAACCGGGACACGCTTGTGAACGCGTTCACATTCACAAGCAATTATGGCGCACCCATTTTCGAAGCACGATGGGGGGTCCCCGTTTTTCCGGGAGACCCCCCTCACAACACACCGGTGCCGGGACCTAGAGCTCCTTGCGGAAGCCCTCCGCCACCTTCAGGAAGATGTCGTTCGCCTCGTTCTCCCCGACCGTGACCCGTACACCCTCGCCCGGGAACGGCCGGATCACCACGCCCGCCTGCTCGCACGCGGCGGCGAAGGCGACCGTGTGCTCCCCCAGTCGCAGCCACACGAAGTTGGCCTGCGTCTCGGGCACCGTCCACCCCTGGACGCGCAATGCCTCGACCACGCGCGTGCGCTCGCACACCAGCGAGCCGACGCGCCCGAGCAGTTCGTCCTCGGCCTGCAGCGAGGCGATCGCCGCGTCCTGTGCGATCTGGCTCACACCGAAGGGCACCGCCGTCTTGCGCAGCGCCGCCGCCACCGGCTCGTGAGCGATCGCGAAGCCGACGCGCAGGCCGGCGAGGCCGTACGCCTTGGAGAACGTCCGCAGGACACAGACGTTGGGGCGCTCGCGGTAGAGCTCCACACCGTCCGGCACCTCGAGGTCGCGGATGAACTCGCGGTACGCCTCGTCCAGCACCACCAACACGTCGCTCGGCACCCGGTCGAGGAACCGCTCCAGCTCGGCCCGCTTCACGACCGTGCCCGTCGGGTTGTTCGGGTTGCAGACGAAGATCAGCCGGGTCCGGTCGGTGATCGCGTCCGCCATCGCGTCCAGGTCGTGCACATCACCCGGCGTCAGCGGCACCTGCACCGACGTCGCGCCGCTGATCTGCGTGATGATCGGGTACGCCTCGAAGGACCGCCAGGCGTAGATCACCTCGTCGCCGGGCCCGGAGGTCGCCTGGACCAGCTGCTGGGCCACGCCGACCGAGCCGGTGCCGGTGGCCAGATGGGCCGGCGGGACGGCGAAGCGCTCGGACAGCTCGTTCATCAGGCCCGTGCACGCCATGTCCGGGTAGCGGTTGAACGACGAGGCCGCGGCCATCACCGTCTCCATCACGCCGGGCAGCGGCGGATACGGGTTCTCGTTGGAGGACAGCTTGAAGGCCACCGGGCCGCCGGCCGCCGCAGGCTTGCCCGGCTTGTAGGTGGGAATCCCCGCCAGTTCGGCGCGCAGCTTGGGGCTCGTCTCGCTCACCGCAGTCCTCCTCGCGACCGCCGGCGGCCCGTCATCACCGCCCGGCTTCCAATACTGCTCACCTTATGAGGATTCCGTTCGGCTGCGTACAGGTCAGTGCCGACCTCATCCGTCACACCGGCATCAGGGGCATCACCGCACAGAGGTGCACGAAACCAGGGGGCGCTGTCACATATATCTATGCGCCGGTGGCTCACGCCGTGGCGCGCATCCCTCGTAGAGGTGAGTTGAGACCTCTTCGAAACATGAACCACTTGGCAGGCTTGCGCGGGCCGACAAGTCACGTCCTGACATGGACCGGTTCAACTCCCTTGCTTTCCAAGGCATTTGACACTCTGTGACCTTGCAGAAACGTGCCTGTCAACGCGTGCATATGCGTCCGCCCTACCCCACCGCATGAGCCCTACTATCGGCTCGCCATGACAGCAGCAGGGAAGCACCAGGTGAGCCGCGCGGAAACCTCTCGTCGGGGAGGTCGGCCGGGCCGGGCAGGCATCAGAGACGTCGCCGCCGCCGCCGGAGTCTCGATCACGACCGTCTCCGACGCCCTCAACGGCAAGGGCAGGCTCCCCGACGCCACCCGACGCCATGTCCGCGAGGTCGCCGACCGGCTGGGCTACCGCCCGTCGGCCGCCGCCCGCACACTCCGCACCGGCAAGTCAGGACTGATCGGCCTGACCGTGACCACGTACGGGGATGAACCTTTCACCTTCACGGAGTTCGCGTACTTCGCCGAAATGGCGCGCGCCGCCACCTCGGCCGCGCTCGCCCGCGGCTACGCGCTCGTCATCCTCCCCGCGACCTCCCGCCACGACGTGTGGTCGAACGTCGCCCTGGACGGCACGGTCGTCATCGACCCGTCCGACCAGGACCCGGTGGTCAGCGAACTGGTCCGGCAGGGTCTACCGGTCGTCTCCGACGGCCGCCCGGCCGGCACACTGCCGGTCACCGCCTGGGTCGACAACGACCACGAGGCCGCCGTACTCGGCATCCTCGACCATCTGGCCGACGCCGGCGCCCGCCGCATCGGCCTGCTGACCGGCACCACGACGGACACGTACACCCACCTGTCGACCACCGCATACCTGCGCTGGTGCGAGCGCGTGGGCCAGGATCCTGTGTACGAGGCGTACCCGGCGCACGATCCGTGCGCGGGCGCCGTCGCCGCCGACCGGCTGCTCGCCCGCCCCGACCGGCCCGACGCCGTGTACGGACTGTTCGACCCGAACGGCACCGACCTCCTCGCCGCCGCCCGCCGCTACGGGCTGCGCGTACCGGACGACCTCCTTCTGGTCTGCTGCAGCGAGTCCACCGTGTACGCCAGCACCGAGCCGCCCATCACCACGCTCTCCCTGAAGCCGCGCCGCATCGGCACCGCCGTGGTCCAGCTCCTCATCGACGCCATCGAGGGGGTCGAAACGGACCGACCGGTCGAGCAGGTGATACCGACCGAACTGATCGTGCGTACCTCGTCCCAGCGACGTCCTCCGCGTACGACCGTGAGCCCGCCGCGGTCCCCCGAAGAGAAGTAGCCCGACGGCGGCCGCCCCGGGAAAGCGCGTTCTCCGGGGCGGGACAAGGGCCGTTGCCACGAGGGCGAAGCCCTGCCCAATCGGGGCGAAAGCCGCGGTGAACCGGTGTCCTGCTCCGATTCACCACCCCTGGGTCATCACACGGCGCGATTCGCATTCCTATGATGGGCCCACGACACCGCGGGCCGCTGCGACCAGGCAGTCCGAAGCGGTGCAGATGCGGCGTGATGGTGGAGGGGTCTGATGACTCAGGGGGCCGGTCAGGGACCCGAGGTGGAGCGAACGGCGACGTTGCGCGACTTCCGGGTGCCCGCATACGTCCACGAGACCGGTCCGTACCCTCCCGTCGCGCCCACCGGCGAGGGTGTCAGACTGGTCGAGGAACCGGTGGACCACCCCGAGGGGTACACGCCGACCGAGCGTGACCTGCCGGTCATCAACCGGGGTGACACTCTTCAGGTGCACATCGACCCCGTGACCGTCCCGGACCCGCAGCCGACGAGCGGACCCGGGCCGCTGTACGTCGTCGGAGACGTCCACGGCTATCTCGACGAGCTGCTGGCCGCCCTCCAGGAGAAGGGCCTCGTCGACAACGCGGGCAACTGGTGCGCGGGCACCGCCCGACTCTGGTTCCTGGGCGACTTCACCGACCGCGGCCCGGACGGCATCGGCGTCATCGACCTCGTGATGCGGCTGTCCGCCGAGGCAGCCGCCGCCGGCGGCTACTGCAAGGCCCTCATGGGCAACCACGAGCTGCTGTTGCTCGGCGCCAAGCGGTTCGGCGACACCCCCGTCAACTCCGGCGCGGGCACCGCCACCTTCCAGGCCGCCTGGCTGCTCAACGGCGGCCAGAAGAGCGACATGGACCGCCTCCAGGACCATCACCTCCAGTGGATGGCCCGCCTCGACGCCGTCGAGGAGGTCGACGGTCATCTTCTCGTCCACTCCGACACCACCGCGTATCTCGACTACGGTCGCTCCATCGAAGAGGTCAACGACACCGTCCGCGAGACGATCACGCGCAACGACGCGGACGAGGTGTGGGATCTGTTCCGCAAGTTCACCAAGCGGTTCTCCTTCCGCGACGAGGGCGGCGCCGACGCCGTACGCTCCTTGCTCGATACGTATGGCGGCACCCGCATCGTTCACGGTCACAGCCCCATTCCGTATCTCCTCGGCGACGTCGGCTCCGAAGAGGGCGAGGACCCGGCGACTCCGCTGGTGGAGGGACCGCACCTCTACGCCGACGGACTCGCCATCGCGATGGACGGCGGAGTGACCATGGCCGGAAAGCTGCTGGTCCAGCAACTTCCGCTGGATATCTGAGCGTTCCCAGGGCAGGCGTTCCCCACGACGGACTGATCGACGGCGGCCCCGGGCAGAGGGCATTTTCGGTAAACCCCCTGTCACGGCGTGCCGACATCGCTCTACCATCGGCTTATCCGTAGCAGGCTCCCCTCCGTTTCTGCCCGACGGCTCGTCAGCGTGCGAGCCCCAAGCCCTACGGAGCATCGGGGGATGCACATGAACAGCGTTCCGCAGCACCTGCTGAGCGAGGACCGCCAGGAATACGAGCGGATCCTCGATGAGGCGCTGCGCTCCGCCCCACACCGCCCTGAACTGGCCGCTGTTGGTCAGCGGCTCAACACCGAACAACTGCGCACCATGGCACTCAACGCCACCGCCCTCATCACGGCGGCCGCGGCGACCGAGTACCAGCACTATGTGAAGGTCCGCGAGGAACTGCGCCAACCGGCGCCGTCCAACCCGTCGTCCACGCGCGAGACCGGCTCCACGGAGCCGGGCACCAGCACGATGGGACTCGCCGCCACCGTGGGTGAGGTCGCCGAGACCGCCGGCGCGGGCGCCGTCGCCGTCGCCGCGGTCCTGACACCCGTCCTCGCCGGAACGGCCGCAGCGATCTTCCTGCTCGTGGGCTACATCCTGAAGATGCTCAACCCCGAGCCGGCGTTCGCCCAGACCATGCTCACCACCGGATGGGTGTTCGGCGCCATGACCGCGGCCGCGATCCTCGTCGCCGCCGTCGGACTGCTGCTCACCGCGCTGCGCAACCAGCCCTCGCTCGAAGCGGGGCCGTACAGCGCGATGAGCGAGGAGGTGGCCCGGGCCAAAGAAGCCTGGCGGGAAGCCCTGCTGGAGCGCGGCATCCTGCCCTTCCTCCGGGAAGCGCTCGCCGCCCCCGGCAGCGCCGCACTGCACCGTACGGCACCGCCGGCGCCGACCAGCCGCATCCCGCACCTCGGCTACGACCGACCGGGCTTCAGCAGCCCGGACGAAGGCGCCCGAGGTCCGCGCCCGAGCTTCACGAGCCCGGACTACAGCAGCCCGGACTTCGGGGGGCCCGAACACCAGCCGGAATAGCCGGAACGGCCCCTCGGCGTGCGCCCCCCCCCCCGGGGGCGCAAACCGAAGACCCCGCCCCCCACCGGGGGCAGGA
>NZ_JBXEJE010000013.1:121449-210416 GCF_056820935.1 Streptomyces sp. Q2
CGGCCCCTCGGCTTGCGCCCCCACCCAGGGGAGCGCAAGCCGAAGACCCGGCCCCCGACCGGGGGCAGGACGGCCTCAGTCCGCGAGGGGCAGGTACACCCGGTTGCCCGCCGCCGCGAACTCCTTCGACTTCTGGGCCATGCCCTCCTCGATCTCCTCCTGATTCCCGCCGTGCCGGCGGCGGATGTCCTGGGAGATCTTCATCGAGCAGAACTTCGGCCCGCACATCGAGCAGAAGTGCGCCGTCTTGGCGGGCTCGGCCGGCAGCGTCTCGTCGTGGAACTCCCGTGCCGTGTCCGGGTCGAGAGCCAGGTTGAACTGGTCCTCCCACCGGAACTCGAAGCGGGCGTCCGACAGCGCGTCGTCCCACTCCTGGGCACCTGGGTGCCCCTTGGCGAGGTCGGCCGCGTGGGCGGCGATCTTGTAAGTGATGACGCCGGTCTTCACGTCGTCACGGTTGGGCAGTCCCAAGTGCTCCTTGGGAGTGACATAGCAGAGCATGGCCGTGCCCCACCAGGCGATCATCGCGGCACCGATGCCGGAGGTGATGTGGTCGTACGCCGGCGCGACGTCCGTCGTCAGCGGGCCGAGCGTATAGAACGGAGCTTCATCGCAGATCTCCTGCTGAAGGTCGATGTTCTCCTTGATCTTGTGCATCGGGACGTGGCCCGGGCCCTCGATCATGGTCTGTACGTTGAAACGCTTCGCGATCCGGTTGAGTTCCCCGAGCGTGCGCAACTCCGCGAACTGCGCCTCGTCGTTGGCGTCCGCGATGGAGCCCGGCCTGAGGCCGTCACCGAGCGAGTACGTGACGTCGTAGGCGGCGAGGATCTCGCAGAGCTCCTCGAAGTTCTCGTACAGGAAGCTCTCCTTGTGGTGCGCGAGGCACCAGGCGGCCATGATCGAGCCGCCGCGCGAGACGATGCCCGTCTTGCGGTTCGCCGTCAGCGGTACGTACGGCAGGCGGACGCCCGCGTGGACCGTCATGTAGTCCACGCCCTGCTCGGCCTGTTCGACGACCGTGTCCTTGTAGATCTCCCAGGTCAGTTCCTCGGCGCGCCCGTCGACCTTCTCCAGGGCCTGGTAGAGCGGCACCGTGCCGATGGGCACGGGGGAGTTGCGCAGCACCCACTCGCGGGTGGTGTGGATGTTGCGGCCGGTGGACAGGTCCATGACCGTGTCGGCGCCCCAGCGGGTCGCCCAGGTCATCTTCTCGACCTCCTCCTCGATGGAGGAGGTCACCGCGGAGTTGCCGATGTTGGCGTTGACCTTCACCAGGAACCGCTTGCCGATGATCATCGGCTCGATCTCCGGGTGGTTGACGTTGGCCGGCAGCACGGCCCGGCCCGCGGCGATCTCCTCGCGGACGACCTCCGGAGAAACGTTCTCCCGGATGGCGACGTACTCCATCTCCGGTGTGATCTCTCCCCGGCGGGCATAGGCGAGCTGCGTAACCGCCTTGTCGTCGCGACTGCGGCGCGGAAGGCGCGGCCGTCCCGGGAAGACCGCGTCGAGGTTGCGCAGGCCGCCCCGCGGTGAGGTGTGCTTGACCCCGTCGTCCTCGGGGCGGACGGGCCTGCCCGCGTACTCCTCGGTGTCGCCGCGGGCGACGATCCAGTTCTCCCGGAGGGGAGGCAGACCCCTGCGGACATCGGTTTCGGTGAGGGGGTCGGTGTAAGGGCCTGACGTGTCGTACAGCGTGACCGACTGCCCGTTGGTGAGGTGCACCTGACGGACCGGCACTCGCAGATCGGGGCGTGAGCCCTCCACGTACGCCTTGTGCCAGCCGATGGACTTCCCGCTCTCCTCGCCCTCATTGAGCTCGTTCTGCGTGGAGGCAGGCGTGCGTGCGTCCTTGTTGGTCATGAGACCTAGCTCCCTACGCCGGCATTACCCGGTAACAGGTTCGGCGGTCGACGCAGCGGATTCCGTCTGCCGGCGTTTCGTGTGAAACATCACTCGCTTCAGGCGATGTTTCATGTGAAACATGGCAGGGACGGAGGTCAGCGCCCTCTCAGCCCGGTGCTCCGAGCTCCCGCGTGTACAAAGGTGGCTCCACGCTAGCGTCAATTCGGGCGCGGTGAACAGAGGGCCCCCGGCGTTCTTGCGATGATCGGTCGGTGACCACGACACAGCAGTTCCCGTTTCCGCCATCCGAGCCGCCGCGCAGGCCGGGCGGCGGGAGCGGCGACGGAAGCGACGACGGACGTGGAGACGGGCGTGACGACAGCCTTGGTGGCGGTCACGGAGGCGCCCGCGGGGGTGGCCATGAAGCCGGCCATGATTTTTTCGGCGTCAGGGGCAACACACGAGCCGGACGAGCCCATGACCCCGGGGTCGGTGGCGGGCACGGTGCCGGTCAGGGACCCGGTGGCGGTCCGGGACCCGGTGGCGGTCGTGGGCACGGCCACGGCGACGGGCACGGTCACGGCTCGGGTGGTGGCGACGGTCACGGCGACAACGGTTCCGGTGGGTGGCAGGGGCACAACGGCCCTGGTGACGGACAGGGGCACAACGGTCCCGGTGACGGACAGGGACACGACGGTCCCGGTGCTGGCGGCGGGCACGGCCACTCCCACAGTCATGGGCCTGCGGCCCCCGTCTCCAAGCATCTGCGCAAGGTCATCGCGGCGATCCTGATCCCGTTCGCCTTGGCCGTCCTGGTCGGGCTCGTGGTGCTGTGGCCGGGGGGCGCCCCGGGGCACGCGCGCACGGGGGTCGGCTTCGACCGGCAGACCCAGCAGGCCACGGTCACCAAGGTCGAGAGCGTGAGCTGCTCGTCGGTGAACGCCTCCGGGGAAGCCCCGACCGGCGACACCTCCACCGCCGAGGGCTCGTCCGCGCAACAACAGGCGAACGGCACCTGCAAGAAGGCGACGATCCGGGTCGACACCGGCGATGACAAGGGCCGTACCTTCACGGAGATCGTCCAGCCGGACCAGTCACGGCAGTTGCACCAGGGCGAGGAGGTCGTGGTCGCCTACGAGCCCTCCGCACCGAAGGACCTGCAGTACTCGGTCACCGACGTCAACCGTCGCCTCCCGATGGCGCTGCTCGCCGGCATCTTCGCGCTCGCCGTGGTGATCGTGGGACGACTGCGAGGGGTGATGGCACTCGTCGCGCTGGCCATCAGCTTCCTGCTGCTGAACTTCTTTGTCCTGCCCGCAATCCTCCAGGGCTCGAATCCGCTGGTCGTGGCCGTGGTCGGAGCGAGCGCCATCATGCTGATCGCCCTGTACGTGTGCCATGGTCTGTCGGCCCGCACGTCCGTCGCGGTGCTCGGCACACTGATCTCGCTGCTGCTGATCGGCGTCCTGGGCTCGCAGTTCATCGGCTGGGCCGCGCTCACCGGCAACACGGACGACAACACCGGCCTCATCCACGGCCTGTATCCGTCGATCGACATGAGCGGTCTGCTGCTCGCGGGCGTCATCATCGGTTCGCTCGGTGTCCTCGACGACGTGACGGTCACCCAGACGTCGGCGGTATGGGAGCTGCACGAGGCCAACCCGACGATGGGCTGGCGCGGCCTGTACCGCGCGGGTATCCGGATCGGCCGCGACCACATCGCGTCCGTCGTCAACACGCTCGTCCTCGCCTACGCGGGCGCCGCGCTGCCACTGCTGCTGCTCTTCTCGATCGCCCAGAGCAGCGTGGGGACGGTCGCCAACAGTGAACTGGTCGCGGAGGAGATCGTGCGCACGCTGGTGGGCTCGATCGGCCTCGTCGCCTCGGTACCGGTCACCACGGCCCTCGCGGCCCTGGTGGTCTCGGCCGACCGGGCGGGAGCGGGGGGCGGTGCGACGACGGGGGCGCCGGCACTGGAAGCGGCAGCGACCGGTGCGCGTCCGGCTCCGGCACGCGGCGGGAAGGGGCGCCGGCGCCGGCGCTGAGGCGGGAGACCTGGCCCCGCCCCCCCCCGTTGCTCAACGGGGTAAACGCGGGGGGTGGTGGTGCGCGGGGCGGCGGGGCCAGGTCTCCCGCCTCAGCGCCGGCGCCGGCGCTGAGGCGGGAGACCTGGCCCCGCCGCCCGGCTCACCCCGTCCGCCCTGTTTACCCCGTATGCCCAACGTGGTCGGCCGGATCGCGCCGGGCGGCACGGGGGATCTCAGCATTCGCCCGACCGCAACGCCGCTCACGCCTCGGTTCACGCCTCACGCCTCACGCCTCACGCAGAAGCGTTACTGCGCAACCTCCCGCCGGTGCCGAAGCGTTCCGCCATCTCCTGCCGAAGCGCTTCAGCCCGCGCTCTGCTCTTCCGCCAGGATGCGGTCCAGAGCCTCGTCGAGGTGAGCGTCGAAGTCGGCGTGCGCCCCTTCCTGGCCCAGCGGCACCAGCTTGTCGGTGCGGTCGAGGAAGGCGATGAGCGGAGCCGTGGACGAGCGGAACAGCGCCTGGTCGCTGCCGACCTGAAGCCGGATCAGCACGTCGCCCAGCGAGTCGGGATCGGCGGGCGAGACCCGCACGTCCCCGTCACCGCAAGGCCGCCCAACCCCGTCGATCAGCAGCTCGCGACCAAAAGCCCAGGTCACCGGGGCATCCCCCGGCAAGTGGAAGGTCAGCCGCACGGCGTAGGGATCGCAGGTCTCGTAGCGCAGCTCCACCGGGATTCGGAAGGAGAGCTCCTCGGAGACGAGAAAGCTCATCATGACCTCTGCTTGCACGGACTCGCGCATCGCCTATCCCGTCACTCGCCGTCGGCTGGCTGGTAACCATCCTTCTGACACTGAGGGAATCTTGCTGAAAGTACACGAGAGATCACAAGGAGTGAGTTTTCAGATACTGATAGAGATCGCGAGTGACCCCAGCAGCAGCCCCAGCGCGTCCTGCAACTCCCGCGTCGCCGCCTGCAACCGATCCGCCTGGTGGGCGGGCAGGGAAATGGCCATCGTCGCGGCCAAGTTACCCACCGTGATCGGAATGGCCGCGCACACCGTCCCCAGCGCGTATTCCTGGCGCTCGGTCACCGGATCCGCCCGTCGCATGCGTTCAAGTCGCCGCATCATGGAGTGGTTGTCCCGGACCGTGTACGGGGTGATGGACTGCACGGGATAACGGGCGAGGTGGTCGCGGCGGGCCTCATCGTCCAACTGGGCCAGCAGACACTGCCCGATGGCGTGCGCGTGCCCGGTTTCGCGGAAGTCGGCCCACTCCTCGACCGCCGGGATGCCCGGGGTGTCGGAGACGCACATGACCTCGATCTCGCCGTCGCGGTACATCGCGTAGTACACCGGTACGCCGATCGCGTCGCGCCAGTGTGCGAGTGTCTCCGCGACCGTGCTGCGACGTTTCTGCTGGGCTCCGCTGCTGCCCAGCCGCTCGGCCGCCTCGCCGAGGAAGAACAGCCCCTTGTCGCGGCGCAGATAGCCCTCGTGCACGAGGGTGCGCAGCAGGTGGTAGGCCGTGGGAAGCGCCAGGCCCGTCTCGCGGGCGAGCTGCTTGGCCGGGGCTCCGTGTTCGTGCTCGGCGACGGCTTCCAGTAGGCGCATCGCGCGCTGCACGGATCCGATGAGGGTCGCGGACTGCGGCGACGCGGATGACGCGGTCGCCTGCCGCTGTGTCGGAGGTGTCGTCGGGCGTGGCCGCGCCGTCGATGCGGCGGGCTGGTCGGGCGGTCGGAGGCGGGCTCCCGGAGGGGGTGGCGCCGACCGGCCGGCCGCGGCGGGTGCACGGGGTGGGCCCGCTGCGGCGGATGACTGGGGCTGGGCGGGTGCGGTGGGTACGTGGGATGGGACAGGTGGGGTGTCAACCGTGGCCAAGGGTCACTCCCGGAGCGCGAGGGGGCAGCCCGTGCGGGGAACACGGGAGGGGGTGTACGCCGCTCGCGGGGTCGTCCCCGCGTCGAGTTCCGGACTCTAACCGTCCGTCACCGCTCGCAGACCGCCTCCCCGGGAAACTTCCCTCCCCCGAGGGAACCGGTGATTCCTGTTACCGGTCGCCGGTTGCCCCGAGTTGACGGCTCACCAGTCGCCGCGGGACGAGGAGCTCGTCGTGAACTTCCGTACGACGTAAACCAGTCCGCCGACCAGGGCCACGAAAACCAGCAGCTTGAAGAGCAGGCCGATGACGAAACCCACGACGCTCGCTATCAGCCCGCCGAACACGACCAGGGCGATGACCGGCACCGCGACCCACTTCACCCACCACGGCAGTCCCGTGAAGATCTCTCGCATGGCCCCAACCTCTCTGTGCCCGGCCTCTGCTGCCGGATCCTCTGATGTCCTGCACTCGATGCTAGGGCCGGGAGGGGCCCGAGCGGGGGCCTCGCATCCCTTGTCCGCCCCTGACTGATCCCCTAGGGAACCCCGAGGTCGCAGCTCAGCTCTCGGGCGGAGAGAAGACCACCATCACCCTCAGGTCCTCGCTGATGTGATGGAACTTGTGCGCGACACCGGCCGGTACGTACACGACACTGCCGCGCGCCACCTGGGTGGTCTCCATTCCCACGGTGATCGCGGCGCGACCGCTCACGACGAAGTAGACCTCGTCCTGGCTGTGCGGCTGCTGCGGGTCGTGCTCGCCCGCGTCGAGCGCGTACAGGCCGACCGACATGTTCCGCTCCCGCAGGAACTGCAGGTAGGCGCCGTCGTTGGCGGCGCGCTCCGCCTCCAGCTCGTCCAACCGGAATGCCTTCATCGACTTTGTCCGCCCTCGCCGTACTCGTAGCCGATCTCTTCTGTCACGATCAGACACATGATGAATTTCCTAGTCAAGACGATCGCCAACGCGGGCGCTCTGGCGGTTGCCGTTTGGCTGCTCGACAAGATCACCCTGACCGGTGACAGCACCGGCAAGAAGGTCTGGACGCTCATCCTCGTCGCCCTGGTCTTCGGGCTGGTGAACTTCCTGGTCAAGCCCATCGTGAAGGTTCTCACCTTCCCGCTGTTCATCCTGACCCTCGGGCTGATCACCCTGGTGGTCAACGCCCTGATGCTGCTGCTGACCTCGTGGCTGGCCGACAAGCTCGACCTGAGCTTCCACGTCGAGGGCTTCTGGACCGCCGTCCTGGGCGGCCTGATCATCTCGATAGTGTCCTGGGCGCTCCACGTCGTCCTGCCCGACGAGGACTGAGCACGCCATGACGTACCGGGTCTGCTTCGTCTGCACCGGCAACATCTGTCGTTCCCCGATGGCCGAATCCGTCTTCCGCGCCCGCCTACAGGAGGCCGGCCTCGACGGCTTGGTGGAGGTCGACAGCGCCGGCACCGGCGGCTGGCACGAAGGGGACGGTGCCGACCCGCGCACGGTCACCGTCCTCGAGAACAGCGGCTACGAAGGTGCTCACACGGCCCGCCAGTTCCAGCCGTCGTGGTTCGACCGCCTCGACCTCGTCATCGCCCTCGACGCAGGTCACCTCAAGGCCCTGCGCCGCCTCGCACCCACCTCGCAGGACGCGGAGAAGGTCCGGCTGCTGCGCTCCTACGACCCCACGGCGGGCGGTGACCTCGACGTACCGGACCCGTACTACGGGGGCATGGACGACTTCGAGGAGTGCCTTGAGATGGTGGAGGCGGCGAGCGAGGGTCTGCTCGCCGCCGTACGCGAGGACATGAAGGGAAAGGCGGCGTGAGCGCTACGAGCGGGCAGGGACTGCCGGTGGACAGCGGCGACGGCACGCGCGCGGTGCGGGCCGGGCTGCCCGAGCCGGTCAAGCACGAGCCGACCCTGCCCGGTCCCGTGTTCGCCGCCCACTTCCATCTGCCGGGCGACGTGACGGGTCCGTACGGCTACGGCCGCGACGACAACCCCACCTGGACCCTGCTGGAACGCGCTATCGGTGAACTGGAGGCGCCCGGGCGCGGCGACGTCGAGACGCTCGTGTTCGCCTCGGGCATGGCCGCGATCTCCTCGGTGCTCTTCTCGCAGCTGCGGGCCGGGGACGCGGTCGTTCTCCCCAGCGACGGTTACCAGGCCCTGCCCCTGGTACGCGCTCAGCTGGAGGCGTACGGCATCGAGGTGCGCACCGCGCCCACCGGCCGCGACGCCCAGCTGGAGGTCCTCGACGGCGCGAAGCTGCTGTGGATCGAGACGCCGTCGAACCCCGGGCTCGACGTGTGCGACGTACGGCGGATCGCCGAGGCGGCACACGCGCGTGGCGCCCTGGTCGCGGTCGACAACACGCTCGCGACACCGCTCGGGCAGCGCCCGCTGGAGCTCGGCGCCGACTTCTCCGTGGCCAGCGGCACCAAGCAGCTCACCGGGCACGGAGACGTCCTGCTGGGATACGTCGTCGGCCGCGGCGCCGAGGCCATGGCCGCCGTACGGCGCTGGCGGAAGATCGTCGGGGCGATTGCCGGGCCCATGGAGGCCTGGCTCGCCCATCGTTCGATCGCCACGCTCCAGCTACGCGTCGAGCGGCAGAACGCGACGGCCCTGGTTCTCGCGGAGGCGCTGCGGGAGCGCCCCGAGGTGACCGGGCTGCGTTATCCCGGGCTGCCCGACGACCCCTCCCACAAGGTCGCCTCGCAGCAGATGCGGCGCTTCGGATGCGTGGTCTCCTTCACGCTGCCCACGCGCGCGCGTGCCGACCGTTTTCTCGACGCGCTGCGGCTCGTCGACGACGCGACCAGCTTCGGCGGGGTGCGCTCGACGGCCGAACGCCGCGGGCGCTGGGGCGGGGACGCCGTGCCGGACGGATTCATTCGCTTCTCAGTGGGTGCCGAAGACCCCGAGGACCTCGTGGCGGATGTGCTGCGCGCGCTGGACGAATCGTCCCGGTGACCCCTTCGCGCCCGCTCGGGGCGGTGTACGGCTACGAACAACGGACGGTCCGAGCCTCCCCCCTCGTGGCTCGGACCGTCCCGGTTCTGCGCGCGAAGAACCGCGCGAACAAGGCTAGTTGACTCTGTGTCAGTGTCCAATCACAGTAGCGACAGAGACCTATCGACATATTTATAGTTGGGCCCTGCCTCGGGGCCGGGAGAAGGGCAGGGAAGAGGAGGACGTCGCCATGGATCTGGCCTTGCTGCGCACCTTTGTGACGGTGCACCGGGCCGGGTCCTTCACCCGCGCGGCCGCGCTGCTCGGCCTGTCGCAGCCGGCCGTCACCTCGCAGATCCGCACCCTGGAGCGACAGCTGGGGCGTCCCCTGTTCCTGCGGCAGGCCCGGGGCGTGACGCCTACGACCATCGGCGACGAACTCGCCCACAAGGCCGCTCCGCATCTCGACGCCCTGGTGGAGATCACCGAGACCGGGCTCGACGACGAGTCGTCCTTACGGACACTGCACCTTGCGGGCCCACCCGAGTTCACCGCTGAGCGGGCGCTGCCAGCGCTCACCCGGCTGACCGGCGAGGACGGCCAGGGCTTCGCTCTGCGTGCTTCCTTCGGGAACGCCGAAGAGGTTCTGGAAGGGCTGGCCGCCGGGCATCATGATCTGGCCATCTGCCCGGCCCGTCCACGCGGCGCCCTGCTCACGGCGACTGCGCTCTGCGACGAGGAGCACGTCCTGGTCGCCGCCCCGCGCTGGGCCGAGCGACTCGGCTCCGGGAAGCCGCGCCGCAAGGGGCCACGGGTGCTGGAGAACGTCACCTCGGCCAAGGCGAGACGCGCGACGGAGAACATCTCCGGGTCCAAGGGAAGGCGGGCTTCGGAGTGCGCTTCCGCGGCCAGGTCGGCACCCGCGCTGGAGAACGTCCCGGTGGTCGAGGTGCACGAGTCGCTGCCCTTCGTGTCCCGCTACTGGGCTTCGGTCTTCGACTCCCTCCCGGCCGCCCCGGGCACCGTGATCGTCCCCGACCTGCGCGCGGTTCTCGCCTGCACGGTGGCGGGCGCCGGGCTCGCGGTGCTGCCCCGCTATCTGTGCGCCTCCGCCCTCGAGCGCGGGGAGGTCGTCGCGCTGCACGATCCGGCGGTTCCGCCCCTGCGGACGTACTTCCTGGTGGTCCGCACCGGCACCCTGGCGATGCCGCACATCGCCCGTGCTCACGAGTGGCTGCTGCGAGCAGCCGGCGACTGGTGCTGAGGCTCGCATTTCAGCTGGTCACACGGTGAGCCCATTCGGTGCCCTTCGCGATGTTTCACGTGGAACCAGCGGGGCCACATTTCTCCCATGACCGTCCGACCCGTGGTCAAGCGCACCGCCCGTGCCGTTCTGCTGGACGGTGACGATTTGATCCTGATCAAGCGCACCAAGCCCGGCATGGATCCCTACTGGCTCACGCCCGGCGGCGGGGTCGAGCCGGACGACACGACCGTTGTCGACGCCCTGCACCGCGAGGTGTACGAGGAGCTCGGCGCCAAGATCACCGATGTGGTGCCCTGCTTCGTCGACACCGTCGAACACATCGGCGCGGACGGCGGTGCGACCGGCGTGAAGGTGCAGCACTTCTTCGTCTGCCATCTGGAGTCCATGGACCCGTCCCTGCGGCACGGTCCCGAGATGGACGAACCCATCGGCGAGTACGAGATCGTGCGGGTGCCGTTCACTCGCGTCGGGATCGCCTCCGTCCACCTCGTACCGCTGTCGCTGCGGCACTACCTCGACGGCAACATCGAGGGCGTACGGGCCATGCACGCCCCGGACCTCGGCTGACGTCCGAGGACGGTCACGGAGCGGCGGCGACGAGCTCCTCCACCGAGTCGTGGCGAATGCGGGCCGACGGGATGCCGATGTCCCTGAGCGCGTCCACGCCGCTGCGGATCATTCCGGGCGGGCCGGAGAGGTAGGCGTCGTACTCGTTCCACGGGCCGTACTCGCGTATGGCGTCCGGGAGCTGCAAGTGCGCCTGCTGATCGATGACCGCGCGGACCGAGAGCCAGGGGTGGCTCTGCTGAAGCCGGAGCATGGTGTTGATGTCGTAGAGGTCGTGATCGGTGCGGGCGCCGTAGAAGACCTCGACCGGGCGCCGTTCGCCGTGCTCGGCGACGTCCTCGACGAGGGCCTTGATGGGCGCTATGCCGGTCCCGCCGCCCAGACAGAGCAGTCCGCTGTCGGTGGTGTGGTCGACGGTCATCGAGCCGGCGGGCGGGCCGAGCCGGATGATGTCGCCCGGCCGGGCACGGTGCACCAGGGCGTTGGAGACCCAGCCCGCGGGGACGGCCTTCACGTGGAACGACAGCAGACCGTCCGAGCGCGGGGTGGAGGCGAAGGAGTAGTGCCGCCAGATCCGCGGCCACCAGGGCGTTTCCACGCTCGTGTACTGACCGGCGAGGAAGGGATAGGGCTGATCCGGGCGGACCGTGACCACCGCGACGTCCGGCGTTCGGAGGTCGTGCGCCACGACCTCCGCATACCACCAGGCCGGGGCGCGCAGTTCGTCCGCCGCCGCCGCGTCGATCATGACCTGCGAGATCGTCGTGTACGCCCGGACCCAGGCAGCCTCCAGCTCCGGGTTCCAGATCCCGGAGGCGTACTTGCTCAGGGCGCCGATGAGGCACTCGCCGACAGCCGGGTAGTGCTCGGCCCGCGTGCCGTACTTGCGGTGGCCGCGGCCGAGGTTCTGCAGGTACTCGACGAGGACCTCGGTGTTGTCGATGTGCTCGGCGGCGGTGAGCAGCGCCTTGAGCAGGCGGTCCCGCTGGGTGTCCATCGCGGCCGGGAACAGTGACCGCAGATCGGGGTGACGTACGAAGAGCAGGGCGTAGAAGTACGAGGTGACCTTGTCGGCCACGGGACCGACCTCGGCCATGGTCTGGCGGATGAGTACGGCGTCCGGGGAGGCGTCCTGCTGCGGGGCGGAGCGCTGGACGGGTACGCGCTGTTCGGCGGGCGGGGCCTGGGCGGGCGCAACCTGAGTGAGGAGGGAGGAGTGGGTGAGCGGGGCTTGGGAGGGCGGAGCTGGGGAGCTGGTCGGCGTGAGGGCCGATAGCGAGGGCGCTGTCCCGGGAGCCGGTATCGCGCTCGGCCTCCCCCCGGATGCGCTGACGGCCGGCATGTCGGGGGTTGTGACGGACGATGTGTCATCCGCGGTGACGGGCGGGGCGTCGGCTGTCTCCGCTGTAGGGGCTGCGCCGGCTGCCGTCACTGTGGGCGGTGTGGCGTCCGTGGCCTCGGTGGGCGGTGGTGCGCCGCCGGTTTTCGTGGCCCGCGGTTCGGCGTCCGGCGTCGGTGGGGCCTTACCGGTGCCTGTCGCGGTCCTGCCCACCGGACGCATCGCTGACAGGCGGCGGCCGTCGACGCTCTCCTGTTCGCCGCCAGGAGGGGTCTCCGGCGGCTTGTGCGGCGTGAACCAGCCGCTCCCGCCGCCGGAAGTGCCGTTGTCGGCCGACGTGGTGGTCGGAGCGTCCATGGTGTGCCTCGCCTCGAACATCTTTCGGTCGGTCTGCGCACTTCCCTGGTTGGAAGATGCCTGCTTTCCCC
The DNA here is from genome assembly GCF_056820935.1 of Streptomyces sp. Q2. Lineage (NCBI taxonomy): Bacteria > Bacillati > Actinomycetota > Actinomycetes > Kitasatosporales > Streptomycetaceae > Streptomyces > Streptomyces sp. Q2. The sequence continues at coordinate 133,751 of NZ_JBXEJE010000013.1, forward strand.
CGCAGACGGCTTGCTCTCTAGTCCGGCGCCGCAGCCGATGTGGCCACATTCAACCCGTGTTCCGGCTACGTACGGACAAGTAAGGCGAGAGTGTGACATTGGCCGCAGTACCTACACCGCAGCGTCCCACCTGATGTGAATGCACCGGACGCATAACCGGAAATGCCGGTTTTTGATCTCTCCGTCCCGTTAGGCTGCGTCGCCCTGCTCTCGGCCCACTCAGGCCTGCAGGAAGGGCTCCTCAACCGGACAGGAACCGGAGTCGACCATACCGGCCACCGCTCCCCACACAAGTCCCCCCTCCTCCTCCACGAATGCGACGAGGGCCGAACCATCGATTCCCGCAATTACCGGGCGTGCCGCACCAATTCATAGGCTTCCCACAGGTCCCGGCCCATATAGCAGTGGGTCGAGACACCGGACAAATGGCTGTCCGCGTTGACCGCGACAGAGATCGGCACCACGCCGAACAGGTCCCTGTCCGACAGCGAGTCCCCGTAGGCGATGCAGTCGGCCCGCGTGACGCCGAACTCCTCGCACAGCCGGTCGGCGATCCGGACCTTGGCGGCAGCGCTGAGCACCCCGGCCGGGTCCACGGGCTCGGTGAAAGGCAACGCGGGAAAGCGGGACCCGTAGGCCGCGTGGGCGCCCCAGCCGATGAGCCGCTCCACGAAGAACGAGGGCGAGAGCGACACGACAGCGCAGTAGTCGCCGCCATTTCTGATCTCCGCCCAGACCTCGCGGATACGCGCCAGCCACGGGGCGTCTTCGAAGGCCGCCGTCACGTGAGCCTCGGTGAGTTCCGCCCAGAGCCTGTACACCTCCGCCGCGTATTCGGGCGGGCCAATCAGCCCTGCCCCGATCGCCTGGTCGAGTGCCACCGCCTCGGCTTCCAGCCCGAGCTGCCGGGAGATCTCCACGGGTGCGGTGCTTCCGTGCAACAACGTGCCGTCGAGGTCGAAGAGATGAAGTCTGGCCATGCCGCCGAGGCTATCGGGATGCCTGCCGCTTACGGAGTGGCCATCGGACAGCCGTTGTTCGCCGCTGTTTCACGTGAAACACGCAGTGCTTGCTCGCAGGCTGTGCAATCTGCCATGACATGGCCAAAAGCCCGTTCCTCCTCCCGGAAACGGGTGGACGCCGGGGGTGCAGGTCCGACAGCCTGACCTGCGTGCCGACTCGTTCCCCCACCGCTCTGCCCATCCGCCGTCTGACGCGTCGTGATCTCACCGCCTGCGCCGACTTGTCCGAGGACCGGGGGTGGCCACGCGAGGAGCACAAGTGGGGCCTCCTCCTCACGGCCGGGAAGGGCTACGGCATCGACGACCCCGACGGCGGTCTCGTCAGCGCCTGCGTGGTCACCGAGTACGGACCGCCGGAGCAACCCGATCTCGGGGCGATCGGCATGGTGCTGGTCGCCGAACGGCATGCCCGCCAGGGCATCGGACGCCGGCTGATGCGCCACGTCGTCTCGGCGATGGGCACCACACCGTTGACGCTGCACGCGACGCCGAACGGTCGCCCGCTCTACGAGGAACTCGGCTTCAAGGCCGTCGGCCGGGTCGAGATGCTGCGCGGACACTTCACACCGGACAGCTCGCTTCCCGAGATCGCCACCCGTGCGGCCACCGGTGAGGACCTCACCGGCATCCTCCGGCTCGACGAGGAGGTGTTCGGCACCGATCGCACCCACATCATCGCCCGACTGCCTGCCTTCGCCGACCAGTTGCGCGTCGCCGAGGAGAACGGCCGGGTCATCGGCTACGGGGCCGCCTGGCCCAACATGGACACGCACGTCGTGGGTCCGCTGATCGCCCGCGACACGCGGACGGCGAAGTGTCTCATCGCCTCCCTGGCCGCCCACACCTCTCGCCCACTGCGCACCGACATCGACGTACGGCACGAGGAACTGCTGGCCTGGGCGAAGGCGCACGGTCTGGCACCCGTCGCCTTCAACGCCGTCATGACATATGGCGTCGCGGAACTCCCCGGCGACTGGAACCGACGGTTCGCGCCACTGACGGTGGCGGCGGGCTGAGGCCGGACGGGCCGAGCTCCGATGCGGCGACGTCAGCTCCCGGTGGATCCGGGAACCGGCATCGCCGCGCGTACAGCTCGTGGTCAGGGGCAGCCGTCCGGCTCACTGGGGCACGGCAGCCCGCTGTTCCGTCGGCACGCCCTCCGCGACCACCGTGCTGGGCGCGCTGTCTCGGCGTTCCAGAGCGGCCGAGAGGAAGGCGAGGAGCAGGGCGGCCGCAGCGAGGGCGGCGCCGACCCAGTTGGGGGCGGTGTACCCGAGGCCGGCCGAGATGACGAGACCGCCGAGCCAGGCGGAGAGCGCGTTGCCGAGGTTGAAGGCGCCGATGTTCACGGCCGACGCCAGCGTCGGGGCTCCGTGCGCCTGGTCGAGGACGCGCTTCTGAAGCGGCGGGACGGTGGCGAAGCCCAGGGCACCGATCAGCGCGATCGTGACGGCCGCCAGGGCCTTGTGGTGGGCGGTGAGCGTGAAGAGGGCGAGCACGACGGCAAGGGCGCCCAGAGAGACGTAGAGCATGGGCATCAGGGCGCGGTCGGCGTACTTGCCGCCGACGAGGTTGCCGCCGACCATGCCGAGGCCGAAGAGGACCAGGAGCCAGGTGACCGAGCCGTCGGCGAAACCGGCGACATTGGTCATCATCGGCGCGATGTAGGTGATGGCCGCGAAGACGCCGCCGAAGCCGAGTACGGTCATCGCCATCGCGAGAAGGACCTGCGTGTTCTTGAAGGCGGCCAGTTCGTGGCGCAGGCTCACGCCCTCCGCCCTGGGCATCTCGGGGACGAGCTTGGCGATGCCGAACAGTCCGATCACGCCCAGGGCGGCGACGATCCAGAAGGTGACACGCCAACCCACAAACTGCCCGACCAGCGTGCCGAGCGGGACACCGACGACGTTGGCGACCGTCAGGCCGGTGAACATCATCGCGATGGCTCCGGCCTTCTTGTCGGGGGCGACCAGGTCGGCCGCGACGACCGAGCCGATGCCGAAGAAGGCGCCGTGGGCGAGTGACGCGATCACGCGGCCGATCAGCATGACGGCGAAGGCGGGTGCGACGGCGGACAGCAGGTTGCCGACGATGAAGAGGCCCATCAGCAGCATCAGCATGCGCTTGCGGGAGATCTTGGTGCCGAGCACGGTCATCAGCGGAGCGCCGAACATGACACCGAGCGCGTAGCCGGTCACCAGGAAGCCGGCCGTAGGGATGGAAACCCCGAAGTCGCCCGCGACCTCGGGCAGCAAGCCCATGATCACGAACTCCGTCGTACCGATTCCGAAGGCCCCGATCGCGAGGGCGAGAAGCGCGAGCGGCATGGGGGTGACACCTTCCCAGACGGTTGCAAGAGCGCGTTACACGAAGACACATTAATTGCAGACGCTCTATATATGCAAACGCTGACTATTTTGGTAACGCCGTTGCGTAGAGTTCGACCATGGGAGATCTTGAGATACGGCCCGCCAAGACGGAGGACATTCCTGCGATCGTCGCCATGCTTGCCGACGACCCCCTGGGTGCCCAACGTGAGTCGCCGGACGACCTGACCCCGTACCTGACGGCTCTGGAACGCCTCACGGCCGACCCCAACCAGCATCTGATGGTCGCCGATCGCGAAGGTCGCGTCGTGGGGACGCTCCAGCTCACGATCATTCCCGGCCTGTCCCGGCGCGGCTCCACCAGGTCGATCGTCGAAGGCGTACGCATTCACGCCGACGAGCGCGGCAGCGGCCTGGGGACTCAGTTCATCGAGTGGGCTGTCGAGGAATCCCGTCATCAGGGCTGCCAGTTGGTGCAACTGACGTCGGACAACACCCGCACGGACGCCCACCGCTTCTACGAGCGGCTCGGCTTCACGGCATCGCACGTGGGTTTCAAGCTCCAGTTGTGACGTGACACCGGGCGACATGCCGCTCCGGCTACGACATGGCGAGGCGGCCCGTTTCACGTGAAACAGGCCGCCTCGCCGCGACCGACGGTCAGCCGATGCCGCGCCAACCCTCGGGATCCACTCCGCCGGGCAGGGAAGCCCCCTCGCCGTACGGCTGCCGCGTGAAGACGAACGACCCGAGGTCGAGATGGCTCACGGAGCCGTCAGGGCGTCGTACCGCCTTCAGGAGCTCTCCGGCGTAATAGCCTTCCAGGCCCGCCCAGGTTCCGTCACCGTTCGCCCGAAACCGCGAACGACGGCCGTTACCGGAGAGAGGGCTCAGCGAGGCGAGCCCGTCGGCCGTCAGCCGCAGGGCGAAGCCATGCGTACCCCAGTACCACTGGCCCGCCAACTCGAGATCGTCCGCCTCGACTTCGGCCAGCGGCCTCCATGGTTCGGGGAAGCGGGGTTCGGACTCGGCGACGATCCGTACGAGGTCTGCACCCACGGCCGACAGCAGCGGTCCCGAGGTGCAGTTGGCCAGCACCACCACCGCGACGTCGTCCGCCACGCTGATGGTGAGGTTCGCGAGAAAGCCCGGCAGCGAACCCGAATGTCCCACGAGCAACCGTCCGTCCCGGTGCTGGATCTGCATACCCAGCCCATAGGTGGCACCGTCCACGACATCCGCGGCCTCGGCCGGCGCCGCGGGTGTCCGCATCTCCAGCACGGTCTCGGCGTTCAACACCTGCTCGTCCCCCTTCGCCAGGAAGACGGCGAACTTAGCCAAGTCGCCTGTGGTGGACCAGAGTTGCCCGGCCGGAGCCATCAGCCCAAGATCCTCCGTGGGTTCGGGCAGCATCACGTCGGCCCACGGGTGCACCGCCCAGCCACCGGCATGAGGGGCCAGCGGCCGCGTGCTCGTACGGTCGAGACCCAGCGGCTCGAGCACCTCGCTACGCAGTACCTCCTCCCACGAAGCCCCGCGCAGCTTCTCCACCAGCGCGCCCAGGAGGCTGTAGCCCGGGTTGGAGTAATGGAAGCGGCGGCCGACCGGATGCCGGAAGGGCTGCTCCCCCAGTACGTCGGCGAGTTCGGGACGCAGAGACCCCGGCGTGCGCTCCCACCACGGCGCGGGGGACTCGGCCGCCAGTCCACTCGTGTGGGCCAGCAGTTCGGCGATCGTGGCCTCTCCCGCACCGGTTCCCGGCAGATGTTTCTCCAGCGGGTCACTGAGGTCGAGCGCGCCCTCGTCGCGCAGCCGCAGCACGAGGACGGCAGTGAAGGTCTTGGTGATCGACCCGATCCGGTACTGCACGTTCTCGTCGGGGCCGTGCCCCTCCACCGAGGTCCGCGAGCCGTGCCACACAGCCCGCCCCTCCCGTACGACCGCCGCAACCAGCGACGGCGCACGTCCTTCCGCCTGAGCCACGGCAATCCGGTGCAACAACGCCCGGCGCGTGCCGGGAAGCAGCTCTTCCTGAGATGTGGTCATGGCCCCAGTCCACCCTGCGGGGCACTCGGGAGTCGAGCCTGCCGGTTGCCGGGTCGGAGGGTCTGCATCATGCCAACGTGGATGACGGCATCAGGGTCGGTGCTGTTGTCGGCCGCGTCCTCGGCCGGCGGGCCCGGCTGAGGACGCTCCGGGATCAGGTCTGCGCCATGTCCACAAAACGCGAGTAGTGGCCCTGGAAGGCGACCGTGATCGTCGCCGTCGGACCGTTTCGGTGCTTGGCCACGATCAGGTCAGCCTCGCCGGCGCGCGGGGACTCCTTCTCATAGGCGTCCTCGCGGTGCAGCAGGATGACCATGTCGGCGTCCTGCTCGATGGAACCGGACTCACGCAGGTCGGAGACCATGGGCTTCTTGTCCGTGCGCTGCTCGGGACCACGGTTCAACTGGGAGAGCGCGATGACCGGCACCTCCAGCTCCTTGGCCAGCAGCTTCAGGTTTCGCGACATGTCCGAGACTTCCTGCTGACGGTTCTCCGCACGCTTCGAGCCACCGGACTGCATCAGCTGGAGATAGTCGATGACGACCAGCCTGATGTCGTTGCGCTGTTTCAGCCGGCGGCACTTGGCACGGATCTCCATCATCGACAGGTTCGGGGAGTCGTCGATGAACAGCGGCGCGGCCGAGACGTCCGGCATCCGCCGGGCCAGCCGCGTCCAGTCCTCGTCGGTCATCGTGCCGGATCTCATGTGGTGCAGGGCAACGCGGGCCTCGGCGGACAGCAGGCGCATCGCGATCTCGTTGCGGCCCATTTCGAGGGAGAAGATCACGCTCGGCAGGTTGTTCTTGATCGACGCGGCCCGCGCGAAGTCCAGCGCGAGGGTGGACTTACCCATGGCGGGACGGGCGGCGATGACGATCATCTGGCCCGGATGCAGACCGTTGGTCAGCGAGTCGAAGTCCGTGAAACCCGTGGGCACTCCGGTCATCTCACCGCTGCGCGAGCCGATCGCTTCGATCTCGTCGAGCGCACCCTCCATGATGTCGCCGAGGGGCAGGTAGTCCTCGCTGGTGCGCTGCTCGGTGACCGCATAGATCTCGGCTTGGGCCCGGTTGACGATCTCGTCGACGTCGTCGTCGGCCGCGTATCCCATCTGTGTGATGCGGGTACCGGCCTCCACCAGGCGGCGCAGGACGGCACGCTCGTGGACGATCTCCGCGTAGTACTCGGCGTTCGCCGCCGTCGGAACGGTCTGGACGAGGGTGTGCAGATACGACGCCCCGCCGACCTTGTTGATCTCACCGCGCTTGGTGAGTTCGGCGGCGATCGTGATGGGGTCGGCCGGCTCGCCCTTGGCGTAGACGTCGAGGATCGCCTGATAGATCGTCTCGTGCGCCGGCTTGTAGAAGTCGTGGCCCTTGAGGACCTCGACGACATCAGCGATGGCGTCCTTGGAAAGCAGCATGCCGCCCAGCACGGACTGCTCGGCGTCGAGATCCTGCGGCGGAACCCGCTCGAAGGATGAACCGCCGCCCTCCCAAGCCCCGTTCTCCCTGCCTCGGTCGTGCTGCTCGTCGCGGCCCCGGGCTCCGTCGCCACGACGTCGGGAGGCGGGCAGACGATCACTGGGACCGCTGTCCGCCCAGGGGTCGTCCAAGGGCTCGGAAATGCTCACCGAGCCACCTCCTCCCGTCCGCGGAGCGGACCTTCGCCGTGCCTCTCTTTTCTACGGCACGGCACTGACAAATGAGACGCCCAACTCCGGTTCTGGCGCGTCGGCTTTGTGATGGTTTCCAGGCCGACGGACGGAGTGGGCGCCGGTCCACGGTAGGCCCGCGGGCACCGTCAGCCAATCTGGTTATCCACAGGCCATGTGGACGACGGCCCGGATGCTGTGGAGAAGTCGGCAAAACCTGTGCACGACCCGGTGGACAGCCCTGTGAACAAGCTTCGGCACTTCGCACGAAGACCCATCTGACCTGGCCTTTCGCCGTCCACCGGCTGTGCAGAAGAAAAACTTTCCCAGTCAGACCAAGATCACATCGAACGGTACGCAGAAGAGCACATGGCGCGACGATCAGTAAGGGTCATTGCACCATTGCATCTCTTACCTGTGGACGATTAGATTGGTGCTCATGACACAGGCTCCCGCGACCCCCAAGGCCACCCGCCGCCGGCACGACCGAGAGATCGTCGCGCTGGCCGTCCCGGCCTTCGGCGCGCTCGTCGCCGAGCCCCTCTTCGTCATGGCCGACAGCGCCATCGTGGGCCATCTCGGCACGGCCCAACTCGCCGGTCTCGGCATCGCCTCGGCTCTCCTCGTGACCTCCGTCAGCATCTTCGTCTTCCTCGCCTACGCCACCACGGCCGCCGTGGCCCGACGCGTCGGAGCGGGCGACCTTCAGGCCGCCATCCGCCAAGGCATGGACGGCATCTGGCTGGCGCTACTTCTCGGTGCCGCCGTCATCGCCACCATCCTGCCCACCGCCCCGGGGGTCGTGGAACTCTTCGGCGCCTCCGACACCGCCGCCCCGTACGCGACCACCTACCTACGGATCTCAGCCCTGGGCATCCCGGCCATGCTCGTCGTGCTCGCCGCCACCGGCGTTCTGCGCGGACTGCAGGACACAAGGACACCGCTGTACGTCGCCATCGCGGGCTTCATCGCCAACGCCGCCCTCAATGTGGCCCTCGTCTACGGCGCCGGCCTCGGCATCGCGGGCTCCGCCTGGGGCACGGTCATCGCGCAGTGTGGCATGGCCGCCGCCTATCTCGTGGTGGTGGTCCGCGGTGCCCGTCGGCACGGGGCGTCACTGAGACCCGATGCCGCCGGGATCCGGTCCTCAGCACACGCCGGCGTCCCCTTGCTCGTCCGTACGCTCTCGCTACGGGCGATCCTGATGATCGCCACCGCTGTGGCAGCTCGCCTCGGCGACGCCGACATCGCGGCACACCAGATCATCCTGTCGCTGTGGAGCCTGCTCGCGTTCGCGCTCGATGCCATCGCCATCGCCGGACAGGCCATCATCGGTCGCTATCTCGGAGCCGACGACCCGGAAGGCGCCCGCAACGTCTGTCGCCGCATGGTGCAGTGGGGCATCGCGGTCGGCGCCCTGCTCGGCATACTGGTCATGATCAGCCGCCCGGTATTCCTGCCCCTCTTCACCAGCGACTCCGTGGTGAAGGACGCGGCCCTGCCCGCTCTCGTGATCGTCGCCCTGTCTCAGCCGATCTGCGGCGTCGTCTTCGTCCTGGACGGAGTCCTCATGGGCGCGGGCGACGGTCCATACCTGGCGTGGGCGATGCTGGTCACCCTGGCGGTGTTCATCCCGGCCGCCATCCTGGTACCTGCCCTGGGCGGCGGACTCACGGCTCTCTGGGCGGCCATGACACTGATGATGGCCGTGCGCATGTTGACACTGTGGCTACGCACCCGCTCCGGGCGCTGGCTGGTGACGGGCGCGACGCGCTGACTGTTTCACGTGAAACCGGCGTTTCACGTGAAACATGAACTCCCGAAAAGACACTCGGCGCGCGGAAGGGGCCGCACCTCGCTGGGTGCGGCCCCTTCCTTCAGCCATTCAAGCCGAGTGCGGCGATCAGGCCGCGACGACCTCGATGTTGACCTTGGCGGCAACCTCGGGGTGCAGACGCACGGACGTCTCGTGGGCGCCCAGCGTCTTGATCGGCGAGCCGAGCTCGATGCGGCGCTTGTCGACCTCGGGGCCACCGGAAGCCTTGATCGCGGAAGCGACGTCGGCCGGAGTGACGGAACCGAAGAGACGACCGGCGTCGCCGGAGCGGACGGCCAGGCGAACCTTGACACCCTCGAGCTGGGCCTTTACAGCGTTGGCCTGCTCGATGGTCTGAATCTCGTGGATCTTGCGAGCACGACGAATCTGCTCGACGTCCTTCTCGCCACCCTTGGTCCAGCGAATCGCGAAGTTCCGCGGGATCAGGTAGTTGCGAGCGTAACCGTCCTTGACGTCGACGACGTCGCCCGCGGCACCGAGGCCGGAGACCTCGTGGGTGAGGATGATCTTCATGTTTCGGTCACCCTTCCCTTATCGCGCAGTGGAGGTGTAGGGCAGCAGCGCCATCTCACGGCTGTTCTTCACTGCCGTGGCGACGTCACGCTGGTGCTGCGTGCAGTTGCCGGTCACGCGGCGGGCACGGATCTTGCCGCGGTCGGAAATGAACTTCCGCAGCATGTTCGTGTCCTTGTAGTCCACGTACGTGACCTTGTCCTTGCAGAATGCGCAGACCTTCTTCTTAGGCTTGCGCACAGGCGGCTTCGCCATGGTGTATCTCCTGTGTGATCAAGAAGTGTGGGTACGACCCACCCTCGGCCCGGAGGCCTAGAAGGGGGGCTCGTCCGAGTAGCCGCCGCCGGCGCCACCGCCGCCGGAGTTTCCACCCCAGCCGCCGCCACCGCCGCCGCCCTGCTGGCCGCCGGCGGGAGCGCTGGTTGCCCACGGGTCGTCGGCAGGAGCACCGCCGCCGCCCTGCTGGCCGCCGCCGGAGCCACCGCCCCAGCTGCCACCACCCTGGGCGCCGCCGCCACCGCCACCGCCGCTGAACCCACCCTGGCCACCGCGGCCGGCGGTCTTGGTGACCTTGGCCGTGGCACTGCGCAGGCTGGCGCCGACTTCCTCGACGTCCAGCTCGTAGACCGTGCGCTTGACGCCCTCACGGTCCTCATAGGACCGCTGCTTCAGCCGGCCCTGCACAATGACGCGCATGCCTCGCTGGAGCGACTCGGCGACGTTCTCAGCCGCCTGCCGCCAGACCGAGCAGGTCAGGAACAGGCTCTCGCCGTCCTTCCACTCATTCGTCTGACGGTCGAAGGTGCGGGGGGTGGACGCGACACGGAACTTCGCGACCGCCGCACCGGAAGGGGTGAAGCGCAGCTCGGGGTCGTCGACAAGATTGCCGACGACCGTGATGACGGTCTCGCCTGCCATGGGGGAACCTCTCGGCGGGTTTGCTGCTGGCTGCTGGTGCTGCTACTCGGAATCCGAGATCAGCTGAGCGGGAAAGCTCAGTGGGTCTCGGGACGGAGGACCTTGGTCCGGAGGACCGACTCGTTCAGGTTCATCTGGCGGTCGAGCTCCTTGACGACCGCAGGCTCGGCCTGCAGGTCGATGACCGAGTAGATGCCCTCAGGCTTCTTCTTGATCTCGTACGAGAGACGACGACGGCCCCAGGTGTCGACCTTCTCGACCTTTCCGTTGCCCTCACGGACGACGGAGAGGAAGTTCTCGATCAGGGGGGCGACAGCGCGCTCCTCCAGATCGGGGTCGAGGATGACCATCACCTCGTAGTGACGCATGTAGAACCCACCTCCTTTGGACTCAACGGCCACGGCAGTTCCGTGGCAGGAGGGTTGTGATGCGTACGCAACGGTATCGGCCGCCACTGACAATCGGGGGTCCCGAGGGGGAGTCCTTTGTCATGACGTGGGCAGACACCGGTGCAGACGCTACAGACTACCCGTACAGCGGCTCCCGGTTGAAATCAGGCCGCCAGGACCGTCAATCTGTACACATCGGGTGTGTATGGCGCTACGATGCGCCGTCTTCCGCAGGAGGTGCCCTATGGCACAGGCAATGCGACCCAACACCGTCGGAGGCCTTTTCGCCACGGACGGCAAGCCCCACCCGCTCCAGGACACACTGCTCGCGGTGACTCTGGTGCTGGGCTTCACCTCGTTCGTCACGGCGATGTTCCACAGCCTGCATCTGCTCAGCTCCTGGACCGGCCTGGTGGGGATCCTCACCGGCGCGTACGGGCAGTGGATCTCGGAGACGACCCGGGAACGCTTCGGGCTGGTCCTCGGCCTGGGCGCGGCGGCAGTCGGCTTCTTCCTCGGCATGGCCCACGGCGGCCTCTTCGGTGGGGTTTTTGACTGACGCCTCGGACACCGTCCGCTGAACCCCCATAAAACGCGGCGGAACGCCTCGGCGGCCAACAGGCCGGGGCGAAGGTTCCGTACGCCCAGTCGGGGCGCTCGCCAGGCGCAGTAGGCTTCGGCGCGAGAGCCGGAGCCCCCTTACCCATGGGGCCACACCAGCCCGAGGAGCGCCCCGAATGAGCCTGACCCTGAGGACGATCAGCCGCGAGCAGCATCTGGCATACATCCAGAGCCTGCCGTCGGCGAGCCACATGCAGGTTCCGGCCTGGGCCGACGTCAAGGCGGAGTGGCGCTCCGAGAGCCTGGGCTGGTTCGACGACCGCAGTGGTGAACTGGTCGGCGCGGGTCTCGTCCTCTACCGGCAGCTGCCCAAGATCAAGCGCTACCTCGCCTATCTTCCAGAGGGCCCGGTCATCAACTGGTTCGCGCCGAATCTCACCGAGTGGCTGGAACCGATGCTCGCGCATCTCAAGCACCAGGGCGCCTTCTCCGTGAAGATGGGGCCGCCGGTGATCATCCGGCGCTGGGAGGCCGCCTCCATCAAGCAGGGCATCCAGAACCCGGACGTGAAGCGGCTGCGTGACATCGAGGCCGACTTCATCGAACCGCGCGCCTTCGAGGTCTCCGACAAGTTGCGCCGCATGGGCTGGCAGCAGGGTGAGGACGGGGGCGCCGGCTTCGGCGACGTACAGCCCCGCTATGTCTTCCAGGTGCCGCTGGCGAACCGCTCCCTGGAAGAGGTCCACAAGAACTTCAACCAGCTGTGGCGCCGCAACATCAAGAAGGCCGAGAAGGCAGGCGTCGAGGTCGTCCAGGGCGGCTATCACGACCTGGAGGAATGGCAGCGCCTGTACGAGATCACCGCTGTGCGGGACCACTTCAGGCCCCGCCCGCTGTCGTACTTCCAGCGCATGTGGACGGCCCTCAACACCGAGGACCCCAACCGCATGCGGCTGTACTTCGCCCGGCACAACGGCGTGAACCTGTCGGCGGCGACGATGCTGATCGTCGGCGGGCACGTCTGGTACTCCTACGGCGCCTCCGACAACATCGGCCGCGAGGTCCGGCCCTCGAACGCGATGCAGTGGCGGATGCTGCGCGACGCGTACGCGCTCGGCGGCACGGTCTACGACCTGCGGGGCATCTCCGACTCCCTGGACGAGACCGACCATCTTTTCGGTCTGATCCAGTTCAAGGTGGGCACGGGCGGCCAGGCCGCCGAGTACCTCGGCGAGTGGGACTTCCCGCTGAACAAGCTGCTCCACAAGGCGCTCGACATCTACATGTCCCGCCGCTGAGGTCGCGTTCTTCGCTTCAATAGCTCCCATACCTCTGATACACCGCAGCCACCAGAAAGGTTCCAGGTCCGGCCATGGCGCTCACGCTCTACGTCGACACCGCGCGCTGGCGGGCGCACCACAAGCACGTGCAGGAGCAGTTCCCGGGACTCGTCCCGGTCTGCAAGGGCAACGGCTACGGCTTCGGACACGAGCGGTTGGCGGAGGAGGCCACGCGGCTCGGCTCGGACGTCCTCGCCGTCGGCACGACGTACGAGGCCGCCCGCATCAAGGACTGGTTCGGCGGTGACCTGCTGGTGCTGACGCCGTACCGGCGCGGCGAGGAGCCCGTCCCGCTGCCCGACCGGGTCGTCCGCTCGGTGTCGTCGATCGACGGGGTGTACGGCCTCGTGGGCGCCCGTGTGGTCATCGAGGTGATGTCCTCGATGAAGCGGCACGGCATCAGCGAGCAGGACCTGCCGCAACTGCACGCCGCCATAGAGAACGTCCGTCTCGAGGGCTTCGCGATCCACCTGCCGCTGGACCGTACCGACGGCTCGGACGCCGTCGAGGAGGTCATCGGCTGGATGGACCGGTTGCGCGCGGCCCGCCTGCCGCTGCACACGATGTTCGTCAGTCACCTCAAGGCCGAGGACCTGGCCCGGCTGCAGCAGCAGTTCCCTCAGACCCGCTTCCGCGCACGGATCGGCACCCGACTCTGGCTGGGGGACCACGAGGCCACCGAGTACCGCGGGGCGGTCCTGGACGTCACGCGCGTCTCCAAGGGCGACCGCTTCGGCTACCGCCAGCAGAAGGCGGCCTCGGACGGCTTCCTGGTGGTCGTGGCGGGTGGTACGTCCCACGGCGTGGGCCTGGAGGCTCCCAAGGCGCTGCACGGTGTCATGCCCCGCGCCAAGGGCGTTGCCCGCGCCGGCCTCGCCACGGTCAACCGGAACCTTTCTCCGTTCGTCTGGGACGGCAAACAGCGTTGGTTCGCCGAGCCACCGCACATGCAGGTCTCCATCCTGTTCGTACCGGCCGAGGCCTCGGAACCGAAGGTCGGTGAGGAGCTGGTGGCCCATCTGCGCCACACCACCACGCAGTTCGACCGGATCGTCGACCGCTGAGCCCCGGCTTCTCGCCGGCTGAGCGGTTCAGGAACAGCCGAAAGGCCGTACACGGAAGTCCGTGTACGGCCTTTCGCGTGGGTCGCCCACGTCGTGTTCGCTCAGAGCGAACCACCCGTGGAGGGCTCGGAGGGGGCCACCGCGCGCTGGGTGCCCCACTCCACCTGAGGCACCTCGAAGTGGGCCGCGTGCCGCGGCGGATGGGCCGCGGGGCCGAGGACGAAGACATCCTCCGCGCCGTCGAGCACACCGCCCGAGGGGTCGTCGTCACCTGCCCGGCGCACCACGTCCCGCTCCGGCATGAGGATGTCCCGCACGACCACCACACACAGGTACAGCGTGCCCAGCAGGTGCAGGGCGATGGCCCAGTGATAGCCGTCGGTCGGCAAGCCCTTGTGGGCGTCTCCGCTGGTCGTGTACGCGAGGTACATCCAGATGCCCAGGAAGTACGCCACCTCGCACGCCTGCCAGATCAGGAAGTCCCGCCACTTGGGCCGGGCCAGCGCGGCCAGCGGCACCAACCAGAGGACGTACTGCGGCGAGTAGACCTTGTTGGTGAGGATGAACGCCGCGACGATCAGGAAAGCGAGCTGAGCGAAGCGCGGACGGCGCGGGGCGGTCAGCGTCAGCGCCGCGATGCCACCGCAGCACAGCAGCATCAACAGCGTGGCCATCGTGTTCACGGTCTCGGTGCTGGGCGGGTTGCTCGTGTTCTGGGACCAGATCAGCCAGAAAGAGCCGAAGTCGACGCCTCGCTCCTGGCTGAACGTGTAGAACTTCGACCAGCCGTCGAAGGCGAAGAACATCACCGGCAGGTTCACGACCAGCCAGGCGACGATCGCCCCGACCAGGGCCGTCCCGTACTCCCGCCATCTGCCGGCGCGCCAGCACAGCAGGAGCAGTGGGCCGAGCAGGAGGAAGGGATAGAGCTTGGCGGCCGTGGCGAGCCCCAGCAGGACGCCGAAGGCGAGGGAGCGGCCCCGGGCCCACATCAGCATCGCGGCGGCCGTCAGGGCGACCGCGAGGAGGTCCCAGTTGATGGTGGCGGTGAGCGCGGCGGCGGGCGCGAGGGCGATCAGCAGCCCGTCCCAGGGGCGCCGGGCGTGCGTACGGGTCACACAGACGGCGATGACGGCGGCGCACGCCATCAGCATCCCGGCGTTGACCATCCAGTACCACTGTTCCTGGTCCTGGATGCTGCCGCTGCCGGGCGTGAGCCAGCTGGCGACCTCCATGAACACACCGGTCAGCACCGGGTATTCGAGGTACTGCATGTCACCGGGGAGCTTGTCGAAATACGGGACGAGTCCGTCGGCGAAGCCGCGCCCCTGATAGAGGTGCGGGATGTCCGAGTAGCACGCATGCGTGTACTGCGAGCTGGCGCCGAAGAACCAGGCGCCGTTGTAGCACGGCGCCTTCTGGACCAGGCCGAGGGCGAACATGCCGATCGCCACGAGAGCAATGATCCGGACGGGAGTCCACCAGGACGTCCCGAGCAGGGCACGTCGTCCGACGGGGCCACCGATCAGCTCACTGCCGCTCCTGGCGACCTCGTCGTCCTTCGTCGGCCGCACCATGTCCGGCTCGTGCACGCTCGCTGGCGTCGATTCTGCACTGGGCATGCAGCCATCCTGCCGTACTCACCTAGGAGTACGCCGAGGGCCGCCGCACCTGTGGGGTGCGGCGGCCCATGTTTCACGTGAAACACCCTCTGTGGGCGATATGACGGCTAACCGGCTGGGCCTCCGAAGATGCCTCCGTTGTTGTTTCCGTTGTTCCCGTTCTCGCCTGTCGGCGACTCTGTGGGCGAGGAGGTCACACCGCCGTCGGTGGTGCCTCCGTTGTCCGTCCCGCCGGTGTTGTCACCGGTGCACTGCCAGTCGAACTGGCAGCTCTCGGTCGGTGTGGGCGACGGAGAGCTCGACGTCAGGCTGGGCGACGGGCTCGGCGTGGGACTGGCGGACTCGGTCTCACTGACCGTGGGAGTGGGCGTCGGGGTCGGGACGTCGTTGATGATCTCGCCGATGGGCTCGGGCGTCGGGAACGACTCCGCCGTCATGCCCTTCAGTGCCTGTTCCATGTAGTCGTGCCAGATCTCGGACGGGAACGAGGCACCGTGGATCTTCTCCTGGCCACCCGTTCCGAACATCTTCAGGAACTCGCGGTTCTTCTTGGACTCGTCGTCGTCCATCCGGAACATGGTGATCGACGTGGACAGCTGCGGGGTGTAGCCCACGAACCAGGCGGACTTGTTGCCGTCGGTGGTACCGGTCTTGCCCGCCACCTCACGGCCGGTCAGCTTGGCATTGGTACCTGTGCCCTTGTCGACCACGGTCTTGAGGACGTCCGTGACGTTGTCGGCGACCTTCGCTTCGAACGCGTCCTTCGTCTCGTCCTTGTGCGTGTAGATCTGGCCTTCGTTGCTCGTGACCTTCTGCACGGAGAACGGCTCACGCTGCTTGCCGCTGGCCGCGAATGTGGCGTACGCGCCCGCCATGCGGATAGCGCTGGGGTCGGAGATGCCGATGGAGAAGGACGGGAAGCTCGTGCCCGCAAGGCTGTTCTCCTTGAGGCCGGCGTCCATGGCCGACTCCTTCACCTTGTCCAGCCCGACGTCCATGCCGAGCTGCACGAAGGCGGAGTTCACCGATTCCCGCATGGCCTCACGCAGGTCGATCTGGTAGTTCGGCGGACTGCCGTACGACTCCTGGCCGTCGTTCTCCTGGAGCCACTCCTTGTCCTTCTCGTTCTTCCAGATCGACCCGTCGTAGTTCTTGATCTTGAGGTCGTTCTTGCCGCTGTACAGACTCTTCGGAGAGACGACCGTGCGCTCGTCCTGTGCCTGGCTCTCGCCCAGGTCCGGATCGCGCACACCCCACTTCATCGCGGCCGCGAGCACGAACGGCTTGAACGTCGAACCCACCTGGGCACCGGTCGCGTCGGCGTTGTTGGTGAAGTGCTTCGTCGCGTCCTCACCGCCGTAGATGGCCTTGATGGCACCGGTCGTCGGATCCACGGAAGCGCCGCCGAACTGGACGTAGGTGTCCGTCTTCGGGCGCTCCTTGGGCTTGATGTTCGCCTTCTGGACCTTCTGGACCGACTTCTCGAGCTCGTCGACCTTCTTCTTGTCGAAGGTCGTGTAGATCGAGTACCCGCCCTGCTGCAACTTGTCGGCGCTGATGATGTCGTTGTTGATCAGGTACGCCTTGGCGAGGTCGACGAGGTAGCCCACCTGGCCGCTCAGCTCGTTGTTCGAGCGCGGGTTCTTCCAGTTGGGGAGCTTGGTGTACTTGGCCCGTACCGCGGGGTCCAGATGGCCGTACTCGACCATCTTGTCGAGCGTGTCCTGCATCTGTGCCAGGGCCCGCTTTTGGTTGGCCTCCGGACTGGCGCCGGTCGGGTCGATGGAAGTCGAGCCCGCCGGGTCGTAGTACGTGGCGCCCTTGAGTGTCGCGGCGAGGAAGGCACACTCTCCCTCGTTCAGGTCGACGGCGTCCTTGTTGAAGTACGCGCGGGCAGCCGCCTGGATGCCGTAAGCCGAGCGTCCGTAGTACGCGGAGTTGAGGTAGCCCTCCATGATCTTGGACTTCGAGACCGTGGCGCCCACCTTGATGGAGACGAAGATCTCCTTGAACTTTCGCGAGACCGTCTGGGACTGGTCGTTCAGCATCGCGTTCTTCACGTACTGCTGGGTGATGGTCGAGCCACCCTGCGTCTCACCACCGCGGGCCATGTTGAACACCGCGCGGGCGATGCCCTTGGGGTCGATGCCGCTGTCGGTCTCGAAGGTCTTGTTCTCCTGCGAGATGACGGCGTACTGCATCGCCTTGGGAATCTGCGAGAGGTTGACGTTCTGGCGGTTCGTCTCACCGCCCGTGGCGACCATCTCGCTGCCGTTGGCCCAGTAGTAGACGTTGTTCTGCGCCGTCGCGGTCTGGTCGATGTTCGGGACGCTCACGAGCGCGTACCCGACGCCCGCGACCGCGACCAGGCCTCCGAAGAAGCCGATGAACAGGCCCGTCACCAGCTTCCACGACGGCACCCAGCGCGCCACGCCGTACTTGCCGGAGCGCGGGTAGTCGATGAGCCGCTTCTTGCCGGAAGCCGCTGGACGCCCCCTGCCCCGCCCAGGGCCGTTCGGGCCGCCGGGACCACCACGCCGGCCACGGCCGGCGGGTTCGGCCGCTCTGCGTCGGCTTCCACTACTTCTCTGTGCCGCCCGGCGCGCCTCGGCGCGGCTGCCGAACTGACGTTCCTCGCCTCCCGGACCATAGGAATCCGACTCATGGGAACTCTCCCCATAGGAGTCGGAAAGAGACCCGGTGGCGCCTCGCGGAGCCGCGCGGCGGCCGGAGGACGAACCGGACTGGCCGCGTCGGGCCGCGGCACGTCCGCCTCCCTGCGGCTGCGGCGGTTTGCGACGGTGCTCGCTCATCGAACGACTACTCCTCGGGCAGGCGCACCTTTGCGCGCCTGGAAACGGCGGCTGGTTTCCGGTCCCCCCGAAGTACGGATGTGGTCGGTTACACATTCACCCGTACTGCACCGAGGACAAAGACGCCCCCCAGGCGTCACTCGGTTCCCGGTGGTGTGCATGGCGCACAGACTACGCACCGTCAAACCCTGCCTAGCCCAGTAGTTCACCCCAAACCAGGCAACTCGCTTCCCATGAATCAGTGATGTGATCCCGTTCACCATCTCCTCCCTTGCCGGAGCCGGAAGGCCGTTCTATCGTCTGGATGTATCGAGTCGATACATCAGCTCGGCATAACGACCGTCACGGCCCCGTCCGCGGCAGAGAGGAGGCGACGATGAGCCGGCGTTCCGGGATCCTCGAGTTCGCCGTACTCGGCCTGCTCCGCGAGTCCCCGATGCACGGATATGAGCTGCGCAAACGACTCAACACGTCACTGGGCGTGTTCCGTGCGTTCAGCTACGGAACCCTGTACCCCTGCCTCAAGACGCTGCTCGCGAACGGCTGGTTGATCGAGGAGCCGGGGAACACCCCCGCGGACGCCCTCGCCACACCACTCGCAGGGCGTCGTGCCAAGATCGTCTACCGGTTGACGGCGGAAGGTAAGGAGCACTTCGAGGAGCTCCTCTCGCAGACGGGTCCCGACGCGTACGAGGACGAGCACTTCGCCGCCCGCTTCGCCTTCTTCGGGCAGACCTCTCGTGATGTGCGGATGCGCGTCCTCGAGGGTCGCCGCAGCAGACTCGAGGAGCGCCTGGAGAAGATGCGCGTTTCTCTGGCCCGCACCCGGGAGCGTCTCGACGACTACACCCTTGAGCTCCAGCGCCACGGAATGGAGTCCGTGGAGCGCGAAGTGCGCTGGCTGAACGAGCTCATCGAAAGCGAGCGGGCCGGACGGGACCTCAAGGGTTCCGCGTCCGGGGGGTCCGCTCAGCACGACACCACATCTGGAGCGTCGGGCGATCTGCCCCGTCCCGGGGACCTCCCCGGGACGGATTCGCCCGACGACACCGCCACGTGAGCGCCCCTTCAGGGCCTCACTCGTACACACAGGGAGCAACCGGAATGGGTTCGGTTCGCGTAGCCATCGTCGGCGTGGGCAACTGCGCCGCGTCGCTGGTGCAGGGAGTCGAGTACTACAAGGACGCCGATCCGGCGACCAAGGTGCCCGGCCTGATGCACGTCCAGTTCGGCGACTACCACGTCGGCGACGTCGAGTTCGTCGCCGCCTTCGACGTCGACGCGAAGAAGGTCGGCCTCGACCTCTCGGACGCCATCGGTGCCAGCGAGAACAACACCATCAAGATCTGCGACGTCCCGAACAAGGGCGTCACGGTCCAGCGTGGCCACACGCTCGACGGTCTCGGCAAGTACTACCGCGAGACCATCGAGGAGTCCGACGAGACCCCGGTCGACGTCGTCCAGATCCTCAAGGACAAGCAGGTCGACGTCCTCGTCTGCTACCTGCCCGTCGGTTCCGAGGACGCGGCGAAGTTCTACGCCCAGGCCGCCATCGACGCCAAGGTCGCGTTCGTCAACGCCCTTCCGGTCTTCATCGCCGGCACCAAGGAGTGGGCGGACAAGTTCACCGAGGCGGGCGTTCCGATCGTCGGCGACGACATCAAGTCGCAGGTCGGCGCCACCATCACGCACCGCGTGATGGCGAAGCTGTTCGAGGACCGCGGTGTCCGTCTCGAGCGCACCATGCAGCTCAACGTCGGCGGCAACATGGACTTCAAGAACATGCTCGAGCGTGACCGCCTCGAGTCCAAGAAGATCTCGAAGACGCAGTCCGTCACCTCGCAGATCCGCGACCGCGACATGGGCGCCGACAACGTCCACATCGGCCCGTCGGACTACGTCGCCTGGCTGGACGACCGCAAGTGGGCGTACGTCCGTCTCGAGGGCCGTGCCTTCGGTGACGTCCCGCTGAATCTGGAGTACAAGCTCGAGGTCTGGGACTCCCCGAACTCCGCGGGTGTCATCATCGACGCCCTGCGCGCCGCGAAGATCGCCAAGGACCGCGGCATCGGCGGCCCGATCCTGTCGGCGTCCTCGTACTTCATGAAGTCCCCGCCGGTCCAGTACTTCGACGACGAGGCCTACGACAACGTCGAGAAGTTCATCAAGGGCGAGGTCGAGCGCTAGGGAACCAGAACGCAGCACGCCAAGACCCCGGTGTGCTCGCCTGTTGAGGGTCCCCGAGGCATTGCGCCCGGGGGCCCTCCCCTTGTGTGAGGCTGTGCACCATGGCCGTCGTCCGTGACCTGCGCGTCCTCCTCCGCTTCCGGAACTTCCGCCGCCTCCTCGCCGTACGGCTGCTCTCGCAGGGCGCCGACGGCGTGTACCAGGTCGCTCTCGCCGCCTACGTCGTCTTCTCGCCGGAGAAGCAGACCTCGGCCACCGCGATCGCCTCCGCGATGGCCATCCTGCTGCTCCCGTACTCCCTGGTGGGCCCCTTCGCCGGCGTCCTGCTGGACCGATGGCGCCGCCGCCAGGTCTTCCTGTACGGCAACCTGTTGCGCGCCGCAATGGCATCGGTGACCGCCGCCCTGATCGTCAGCCAGGTACCCGACTGGCTCTTCTACGTCTCCGCCCTGTGTGTCACCGCCGTCAACCGTTTCGTCCTGTCAGGCCTGTCCGCCGCGCTGCCCCGGGTCGTGGACGCGGAGCGCCTGGTGATCGCCAACTCCCTTTCCCCGACCGCCGGAACGCTCGCCGCGACCGCGGGCGGCGGTCTCGCCTTCGTCGTACGGCTGGTGGTCGCGGACTCGGACGCGGCCGTGGTGCTGGTGGGAGCCGCGCTGTACCTGTGCGGGGCGCTCGCATCACTGCGCATGGCTCCGGAACTGCTGGGCCCCGACCGCGTGATACCGCATCGACTCGCGACAGCGCTCGTGGGCACCGCCCGCGACCTGATGGCGGGCGTACGGCATCTCGCCGCACCCTCACGCCGGGAGGCCGCCCAGGCGCTCGGCGCGATGGCGCTGATGCGGTTCTGCTACGGCGCTCTGCTGGTCATGCTGCTGATGCTCTGCCGGTACGAGTTCTCCTCGAACACCGACGACGGACTCGCCCTGCTCGGCCTGGCCTTGGGAATCTCCGGCGCAGGCTTCTTCGCGGCAGCCGTCGTGACGCCCTGGGCGGCCGGACGGCTCGGCCCCGGCAGGTGGATCCTCGTGTGCGCCGCGGCCGCCGCGGTCCTGGAACTCTCCCTGGGTCTGCCGTTCGCCACCGCCCCCATGCTCGCCGCGGCCTTCGTGCTGGGCCTGTCGACCCAGGGCGCGAAGATCGCCACGGACACGATCGTCCAGTCCTCGGTCGAGGACGGCTTCCGGGGAAGGATCTTCTCCGTCTACGACGTGCTGTTCAACGTCGCCTTCGTCAGTGCCGCCGCCGTCGCCGCCCTGATGCTGCCTCCGGACGGCCGGTCGGTGCCGCTGGTACTCACGATCGCCGTCATCTACGGAGCAGTCGCCGTTGCTCTGGCCCGATTTGAACGCCGGTGACCTCCACCGAGTCATGTTTCACGTGAAACACGCCTCTGAGTGCACCCGAGAGGGGCCTTCTGCGCGTCCGGGGTCATGTTTCACGTGAAACATGACCCCCTTTCACGGCTTCAGCTCTGCTCGGCCCACCACTCCTTGAGTGCGGCCACCGCCTCGTCGTGCTCCATCGGCCCGTGCTCCAGACGAAGCTCCAGCATGTGCTTGTAGGCGCGGCCGACAGCGGGGCCGGGCCCGACACCGAGGTTCTCCATGATCTGGTTGCCGTCGAGATCGGGACGGATCGCGTCCAGCTCCTCCTGCTCCTGGAGCTGAGCGATCCGCTCCTCCAGGCCGTCGTACGCCCGCGACAGCGCGGCCGCCTTTCGCTTGTTCCGGGTCGTGCAGTCCGACCGGGTCAGCTTGTGGAGACGGTCGAGAAGCGGCCCCGCGTCCCTGACATAGCGACGGACCGCGGAGTCGGTCCATTCCCCGGCGCCGTACCCGTGGAAGCGCAGGTGGAGTTCGACCAGTTGCGAGACGTCCTTCACCAGATCGTTGGAGTACTTCAGGGCGGTCATGCGCTTCTTGGTCATCTTCGCTCCGACCACCTCGTGGTGATGGAACGAGACCCGGCCGTCCTGCTCGAAGCGGCGTGTGCGCGGCTTGCCGATGTCGTGCAACAGAGCGGCCAGGCGGAGAACGAGGTCGGGACCGTTCTCCTCCAGCGCGATCGCCTGCTCCAGAACGATCAGCGTGTGCTCGTAGACGTCCTTGTGCCGGTGGTGCTCGTCGCTCTCCAGCCGCAGGGCGGGCAGCTCCGGCAGGACGTGGTCGGCGATCCCCGTGTCGACGAGCAGCGTCAGACCCTTGCGCGGGAGCGCGGAAAGGATCAGCTTGTTCAGCTCGTCCCGTACCCGCTCGGACGAGACGATCTCGATGCGCCCGGACATCTCCTCCATGGCCGTGACGACCTCGGGAGCCACCTCGAAGTCGAGCTGCGCGGCGAAGCGCGCGGCCCGCATCATCCGCAGCGGGTCGTCCGAGAAGGACTCCTCGGGGGTGCCCGGCGTGCGCAGAACACGCGCCGCGAGGTCGTCGAGGCCGCCGTGCGGATCGATGAACTCCTTCTCCGGCAGCGCGACAGCCATCGCGTTCACGGTGAAGTCCCGTCGGACGAGGTCCTCCTCGATGGAGTCGCCGTACGACACCTCGGGCTTGCGCGAGGTCCGGTCGTACGCCTCCGACCGGTAGGTGGTGACCTCGATCTGGTAGCCGTCCTTCTGGGCACCGACCGTGCCGAAGGCGATCCCGACCTCCCAGACGGCGTCCGCCCACGGCCGCACGATCTTCAGGACGTCCTCGGGACGAGCGTCGGTCGTGAAGTCCAGATCGTTACCGAGCCGGCCGAGCAGCGCGTCCCGGACGGAGCCGCCGACCAGGGCGAGCGAGAACCCGGCCTCCTGGAATCGGCGGGCGAGGTCGTCGGCGACAGGAGCGACCCGCAACAGTTCACTGACCGCGCGGAGCTGCACCTGACTCAGGGCACTGGGGGTGTCTTCGTTGGCGTTCGGCACAACAGAAGAGGGTACGTGGCTCGGGCGGCCCCGAGCTCCTCCATTAAACGCGCACAGACTCTCCACCCCTACCTGCACAAGGCCTGCCCGCGAACCCACGAAGGTGGCCCCTTTTATACGTGCACAATCGGGACAGCACGGCCGCGTCCCCGATCTTGTGAAGCAGACCGCGGCACTTCCCCTCAGCGCGCATCGTTACCATGCGTGGACGCACATTCCGACGACCACTGACGACGACGAGGGACGGGCGAGCGCGTGGCCGAGGCGGCAGACTTCCAGGGGACGAGTCCCTCACCTGCCCGCCGCTGGCTGCGGCGCACCGGAGCGCTGCTCGCCGGGGCGCCTCTGCTGGCCGGACTGTGCCAGCTGCCCTCAGCAACGTCCGCGCACGCCGCCGGACAGACCTTCGCGCAGGCCGCCGCCGACTCGGGCACGGTGTCCGTGGCCGTCGACACGCTCAGCCCCAGCACCCCCACGGACGGCGACACACTGACCGTGTCCGGCACGGTGACCAACAACGGCAAGCAGGCCGTCACCGACGCACATGTGGGCCTGCGGGTGGGTAACGAGGTGACGACCCGCTCGGGCATCGACAGCGCCGCCAGGGACAGCAGCGACACGCAGGCCGCCACCGGGCCGGAGGTCGGCGGCAAGTACGTCGAGAAGTACTCCAAGCTGACTCCGGGCGTCGCCCAGCCCTTCTCCATCTCGGTACCGATGGACGAGCTCGACCTAGGCAGCAGCGGGGTCTACCCCCTCGCTGTCTCGCTCTCCGGCGAGACCTCCGCGCAGCCCTGGGAGCAGGTGCTCGGCACGCGGAGCACGTTCCTGCCGTGGCAGTCCGGCGAGGCGGACACGAAGACGAAGACGACGTACCTGTGGCCGCTTCTCTCCACCGTTCACATGACGGCGGAGACGGGATCGAACGAGCAGCAGACGCCGGTCTTCCGCAACGACGACCTCGCCAAGGAGATCTCCCCGGGCGGCCGCCTGGACCAGCTGGTGTCACTGGGCAAGGACCTCGACGTCACGTGGGTGGTCGACCCCGACCTGCTGGCCTCGGTCGACGCGATGACGAACACCTACCGCGTGAAGTCGGGCGAGACCACAAGGCCGGGCTCCCAGGAGAATCAGGCGCTCGCCAACCGCTGGCTCGCCGAGTTGCAGCGGGCGGTGGTGGGCAAGGAAGTCGTCGCGCTGCCGTTCTCCGACCCGGACCTCGCCTCCCTCGCCCACAACGGCACGAGCGTCACCGGCTCCCTGAGCCAGCTCAAGAACGCCACGGATGTCGTCACCGACACGGTGGACACGATCCTCCACGTGAAACCGGTCACCGACTTCGCCTGGCCCGTGGAGGGGGCCGTCGACCCCTCGATCGTCAAGGTCGCCACGTCCGCCGGCGCCGACAAGGTCATCGCACGCAGCGACAGCCTGCAGGAGACGGGCCCTCTGACGTACACGCCCTCCGCGGCCCGGCCCATCGGCGGCGGCACCACGGCCGTGGTCGCGGACGCTCGCCTGTCGACGGCCTTCCAGGGCGATCTGACAAGGGCCTCCGCCTCCACGCTCGCCGTACAGCAGTTCCTGGCCCAGAGCCTCGCCCTCAACCTGCAGACCGACAAGCAGCGCAGCATCGTCATCGCCCCGCAGCGCTTGCCGTCGTCGCGCCAGGCCCTGGCCATGGCCGAGGCGGTGACGGCTCTGCAAGGCGGGAACTGGTCCGAATCCCAGGACCTCACCGCGGCCGCCACCGCCAAGCCGGACCCGGCGGCCACCACGAAGGTGCCGTCGACGTCCAAGTACCCCGCCTCGCTGCGCAAGCAGGAGCTGCCGCGGTCGGCCTTCGTGCAGATCGCCGGCACGCAGGAGAAGCTCGACAACTTCAAGGTGATCCTCGCCAACCAGTCCAGGGTGGTGACCCCCTTCGGACGGGCCTTGAACCGTGAGATGTCCACGTCGTGGCGTGGTCGCGCCGCGGAGGCGACCGGCTTCCGCAACGACGTGGAGGAGTACCTCGATGAGCTGAAGGACCAGGTCAAACTGATCGACAAGTCCGAGACCAAGCTCTCCGGACGCAGCGCCACGATCCCGGTGACCGCGCAGAACAACCTGGTGCAGGGCGTGGACCACCTGGTGCTGCGGCTCACCTCGCTCAGCCCGAAGCGCCTCGAGATCCGCGGCAAGTCGTACTCCGAGCAGTCGGTCGAGGTCAACGGCGGACACAGCCAGACGGTGAAGTTCCCCACGACGGCCAAGGCCAACGGCAAGGCCACGGTGATCGCCCAGCTGTACACGGAGGACGGCCAGGCGTACGGCGAACCCGTCACCTTCGACGTGAAGGTCACCGAGTTCACGGCCACCGTGATGCTGGTCATCGGCGGCGGCTTCCTCCTGCTCGTCCTCGCCGGCTTCCGGATGTACACGCAGCGCAAGCGTGCGGCCGCCCGTGAAGCCGAGGATGACGGCCCCGACGGAACGGACGAGGCCGAGGGCGAACCGGTGAACCACGGGGGCCCCGAAGACCGTCTCAAGGAGGAGTCCGGCACCCGGGCCCGGGCAGACGACCCCGAGCAGCCGAGTGACCCGACGCCGGACACCCCAGCGGAAAGCGCAGACCCTTCCGGCACGGGTGAGAGAGTGGACCGTTGAGGATGTCGTGGCCGGTGGGCCCGGGACGATGAGGTGGGGTAACCATGAACGCGCCGTACGACGGTGACCGCGGCCAGGCCGCGGGCAGCTCGGGCGACCCCGAGGGCCCGCCGCCCGAGCACGGCCAGGTACCGCCGCAGCCCCCCGCAGACATGTACCTCCAGGACGCCCACGACCAGGACCCCTACCGGGCGCAGGAGCTCTACGCCCAGGACCCGGTCGCCGAGGCGCTCTACGACCGCGCGGCCCACCCTCCGCCGCCCCCGGACGCATACCAGCCGCAGCAGCCGCTTTACGCCCAGCCGTCGCAGTCGTCGTACGCCCCGGACCCGCGCGTGTGGGCGCAGACCCCGGCGCCCGAGCCGGAGGGGCCGACCCAGTACCTGCCGTACGGCGACGATCCCCGGACCACTCAGTTCGTGGGCGTCGACGACCTGGTGACCCAGGCGGGCGAGCAGCGCCACGAGCCGGACGCCTTCGCCCACCTCTTCCGGGACCAGCAGCAGGGTGGCGGCCACTCGCCGTACGACCCCCCGTCGGTACCGAATCCGACCCCCGCACCGCCAGCAGGTCAGTACCAGGCGGCGACACCGCCCGCCCAGGGTCAGTACCAGGCGCCCCCGACACCGTCCGCCGCCGAGACCCCCGCTCCGGCGGCGCCGGCGCCCGCCGCGAAGAAGGGCGGCCGGGCCACGGGTCTGCTGCAGTCGAGTGCCGTGATGGCGGCGGGCACGATGGTCTCCCGCCTCACCGGCTTCGTCCGCTCCGCGCTGATCGTCTCGGCGCTGGGCACCGCTTTCCTGGGTGACTCCTTCCAGGTGGCGTACCAGCTGCCGACCATGATCTACATCCTCACCGTCGGCGGCGGCCTGAACTCCGTCTTCGTGCCACAGCTCGTGCGCGCCATGAAGGACGACGACGACGGTGGTGAGGCGTACGCGAACCGGCTGCTGACGCTCGTCATGGTGGCGCTCGCCGCGCTCACCGCGATCGCGATGTTCGCGGCGCCGCTCTTGGTGCGCGCGCTGTCGAACTCCGTCGCGAGCGACCCCGCGGCCAACGACGTCGCCGTCACCTTCACCCGCTACTTCCTGCCCTCGATCTTCTTCATGGGCGTCCACGTGGTGATGGGGCAGATCCTCAACGCCCGTGGCAGGTTCGGCGCGATGATGTGGACCCCGGTCCTCAACAACATCGTCATCATCGTGACGCTCGGGATGTTCCTCTGGGTGTACGGCACCGCGGAGCACTCCGGGATGAGCGTCACGAACATCCCGCCGGAAGGCCAGCGACTGCTCGGCATCGGCATCCTGCTCGGGCTCGTGGTGCAGGCCCTCGCGATGATCCCGTATCTGCGCGAGACCGGCTTCCGACTGCGGCTGCGCTTCGACTGGAAGGGCCACGGCCTGGGCAAGGCCGCGATGCTCGCCAAGTGGACCATCCTGTTCGTCCTCGCCAACCAGGCGGGCGCGCTCGTGGTCACCCAGCTGGCCACCGCGGCGGTCGCCGGCACGAAGATCCCCGGCACCGGCTTCAGCGCCTACGCGAACGCCCAGCTCATCTGGGGCCTCCCGCAGGCCATCATCACCGTCTCCCTCATGGCCGCCCTGCTGCCTCGCATCTCGCGCTCGGCCGCCGAGGACGACGGCGGAGCGGTGCGCGACGACATCTCTCAGGGCCTGCGCACGACAGCGGTCGCGATCGTGCCCCTCGCCTTCGGCTTCGTGGCACTCGGCATCCCGATGTGCACGCTGATCTTCGGCTCCTCCGGGACCAGCGCCGCCACCAACATGGGGTACATGCTGATGGCCTTCGGCCTCGGCCTGATCCCGTACTCGGTGCAGTACGTCGTCCTGCGCGCCTTCTACGCGTACGAGGACACCCGAACCCCCTTCTACAACACGGTCATCGTGGCCGCCGTCAACGCCGCCGCCGCCGCCGTCTGCTACATCGTGCTGCCGGCCCGCTGGGCGGTGGTCGGCATGGCAGCCGCGTACGGCCTGGCGTACTCGATCGGTGTCGGCGTCGCCTGGCGCCGGCTGCGCAAGCGGCTCGGCGGAGACCTCGACGGCGGGCGCGTCCTGCGGACGTACGCCCGGCTCTGCATCGCCTCGGTACCGGCGGCCCTGCTCAGCGGAGCCGCCTGCTACGGCATCGGCCACACGCTCGGCCAGGGCGTCCTCGGCTCGTTCGCCGCACTGATCGCCGGAGGAGCGGTACTGCTCGGAGTCTTCTTCGTCGCCGCCCGCAAGATGCGTATCGAGGAGCTGAACTCACTGGTCGGGATGGTCCGCGGGCGCCTGGGGCGCTGAGGCGGGGGTAAGCGCACAACCATCGTCCGCCACCGTGTGTCGTGCATAGCGGCGGACTGTGGGCACAATTGGTTTCGGCGTCATATGACGCGCAATGGATGGGGAGGCAGGAACGACGGTGGCGGAACGGAGCACAGCTGCCGTCGACGTGGCAGACAACAGCGGTGACAAGCCGCTGACCGCCGAGGCGGACCAGTCCACGGCCGACGGGGTGGCCAAGAACCGGGAGCGGGACACGGAAGACGTCGAGGCACAGGGGAGTGGGGGGACCGAGAGTCACGGGAAAGTCTCACCACCGGAGCTGCACAGCGGACACAAGCTCGCCAGACGCTACCGGCTCGAGGAGTGCGTCACCCGTCTGGACGGATTCAGCAGTTGGCGTGCCGTGGACGAGAAGCTGCGTCGCGCCGTCGGCGTCCACCTATTGCCCGCGGACCACGCGCGGGCCCGTTCGGTGCTGGCCGCGGCCCGCTCCTCCGCGCTGCTGGGCGATCCGCGCTTCGTCCAAGTCCTCGACGCCGTCGAGGAGAACGACCTCGTCTACGTCGTTCACGAATGGCTGCCCGACGCCACCGAGCTGACCGCGCTTCTCGCCGCCGGCCCGCTGGAGGTGTACGACGCCTACCAGTTGGTCAGCCAGATCGCCTCGGCCATGGCAGCCGCCCACCGTGAGGGCCTCGCCCATCTGCGTCTGAATCCCAACGCCGTGCTGCGCACGTCGACCGGCCAGTGGCGCATCCGCGGTCTCGCCGTCAACGCCGCTTTGCGCGGCATCAGTTCCGAGACCCCGCTGCGGACCGACACCGAGGCGATCGGTGCCCTGCTGTACGCGGCGCTCACCCAGCGCTGGCCGTACGAGAACGACGCCTACGGGCTGTCGGGCCTGCCCAAGGACATCGGCCTCATCGCCCCCGACCAGGTGCGTGCCGGCGTCCACCGAGGCCTGTCCGAGCTGGCCATGCGGGCACTCGCCAACGAAGGCGCCACCGCCTCCCGTCACGAGTCCCCGTGCACCACGCCCGAGGAGCTGGTGAAGGCCATCGGCGAGATGCCCCGCATCCGCCCTCCGGAGCCGACGTTCACCGCCCCACCGGACTACCAACGCACGACGTACCAGCAGGGCACGTACGGCCGCCAGGCGCCGCGTCCGGGCGTCACCCAGCCGGTGCAGGTCCCGCCGCCTCCGCTGCAGAGCCGTACCGGCAAGGCGCTGAAGTGGGCCGTCTCGGGCCTCCTCATCGCCGCACTCGGCCTGGGCAGCTGGCAGTTGGCGGACGCGCTCTTGGACCGGGGCGGCAAATCCGAGGAAACGAACCAGACTCAGACGACGGACGGGGACGACAAGACTCCGACGAAGCCGGCCAGCGCTCCGATCTCCATCAGAAGCGCGGACGACTTCGACCCGTTCGGCGCCGACGGCTCGGAGAAGCCGGGTGACATAGACAAGGTCTACGACAACTCGTCCAGCACGTACTGGCAGACGGACTACTACCTCAGTTCCGATTTCGGCCGACTGAAGCCCGGCGTCGGCGTCATCCTCGATCTCGGCAAGGTCCAGGAGGTCGGGAAGGTGACCGTCTCCTTCGTGGGGAACACCTCCGTCGAGCTCCGCGCCGCCTCCGGTGACGCGAGTTCGGAACCCACGTCCTTCGACGCCTACACCAAGGTCACGCAGGGATCGGGCACGGCCGTGACGCTCAGCCCCGACAAGTCCCTCAAGTCCCGCTACCTTCTGGTCTGGCTGACCAAGCTGCCGCAGATCGACGGTGAGTGGCGGGGCCGGGTCGCGGACATCAAGGTGACCAGCTAAGGACGAAGGGAAGGGGGCCCGATGGCAGATGACACCGCGTACGGCGACACGAGCGATCGGGACCTCCTGACCCGCCACGTGGAGGGCGATCCCGACGCCTTCGGTGAGCTCGTACGCCGGCACCGGGATCGGCTCTGGGCGGTGGCCCTGCGGACGCTGGGGGACCGCGAGGAGGCCGCTGACGCTGTCCAGGACGCCCTCGTGTCCGCCTATCGGGCCGCCCACACCTTCCGGGGCCAGTCCGCGGTCACGACGTGGCTGCACCGGATCACGGTCAACGCCTGCCTGGATCGAGCCCGTAAGGCTGCATCCCGCAAGACCTCCCCCGTCGACGACACCGAGCGCCTGGAGCAACTGCTGGAGCCGCACGAGTCGGCCTCGGCGCCCGCGGAGCGCAACGACCTCCATCGTCAGCTCCTGGAAGCACTCGGCACCCTCCCTCCCGACCAGCGGGCCGCGCTCGTCCTGGTGGACATGCAGGGCTACCCGGTCGCCGAGGCCGCCCGCATGCTCGATGTGCCGACAGGGACGGTGAAGAGCCGCTGTGCCCGCGGCCGAGCCAGACTCCTGCCCCTGCTCAAGCATCTGCGGCCGGAAAACACCAGTGCCGGCAGAGAAGCGGGCACGGGGCGGAACCGGACGCAGGGGACATCCGTCCCACCCGCAGCGGGACCGCGCCGAGCGGGACCGCCGGACACAGGACCAAGCGATCCAGCTGCAGTGAAGGGCGGAGGTGGGCGAGCGTGACATCCACGACAGATACAGCCGGGCACCCGGACGTCGCGGAGATCTCCGACCTCACCGAAGGACTGCTCCCGCCGTCCCGGACCGAGGACGTACGACAGCATCTGGACGAATGTGAACTCTGCGCAGACGTCCACGCCTCGCTCGAGGAGATCCGTGGACTGCTGGGCAGCCTGCCAGGTCCCCCGCGTATGCCTGCCGATGTCGCCGGCCGTATCGACGCTGCCCTCGCCGCGGAGGCCCTGCTGCACGCCACCGCACCCGACGCTGTGGAGGCGCCCACACCTGTCAGCGCCCAGTCCGGGTCCGACGCGTCACCCGCCTCCGCCTCGGACGACAGCGCGCGTGTTTCACGTGAAACATCGCCGGACCGCCCCGCAGGCCACGCGCGAACCTCGACCACCGGTCCGGGCCGCAAGGAGCCCAGGCGGAGCGGTCGGCGCCGGGCTGTCGTCCTCGGCGCTGTGTTCACCGCCGCCGCCCTCGGATTCGGGTCGGTGCTGCTGTCCTCGCTGAACGACGGCAAGCCGTCCAGCCCCGCGGCGAAGTCCACATCCACGGACACCTTCTCCGAGTCCAAGCTGGAGAAGCAGGTCTCCGATCTCCTTGCCCAGAGCCAGAGCACCGGCAGTGGATCCCACGCTCCGCACAGCCTCGGCATGGAATCCGTCCCCGACGGCAACTCACCCAGGGTCTTCAAGGATCCCGTGGTGCCTGACTGCATCCAGAAGGGCATCGGCCGCAGCGGCACAGTGCTCGTGACCAAGGAGGGGATCTACAAGGGGACGGACACGCTCCTCGTTGTACTCCCCGACGCTCCGGACGGTACCCGGGTCACCGCCTACCTCATGGATGCGACCTGCGCTAATCAGCCGTCGTCGTCAGCCACGGCCAAGGTCCTGCTGAAGCAGTCCTACACCGGCTCCTGAGCGCGCACACTTCGTCTCCGTCCTGCGTGGTATCCCCTCCGGTGTCGCGTCCCCGTGTGCCCGGACACAGCGGGAATGCGGGACCCTTAGGATCCGTTGGGTGGGGTGAGAGTTCCGAGAGGAACTCCCCCGGACATACGACGTAGTCCAGAGACGAGGAATCAAGCCGTGAGCGACGTCCGAAACGTGATCATCATCGGCTCCGGGCCCGCCGGCTACACGGCGGCGCTCTACACCGCGCGCGCGTCGCTGAAGCCGCTGGTGTTCGAGGGCGCCGTCACCGCGGGTGGTGCGCTGATGAACACCACCGAGGTGGAGAACTTCCCGGGCTTCCAGGACGGCATCATGGGCCCCGAGCTCATGGACAACATGCGCGCCCAGGCCGAGCGCTTCGGTGCCGAACTCATCCCTGACGATGTCGTCTCCGTCGACCTGTCCGGTGAGATCAAGACCGTCACCGACACCGCGGGCACCGTCCACCAGGCGAAGGCCATCATCGTCACCACCGGCTCCCAGCACCGCAAGCTCGGGCTGCCGAACGAGGACGCCCTCTCCGGTCGTGGCGTCTCCTGGTGTGCCACCTGCGACGGGTTCTTCTTCAAGGACCAGGACATCGCCGTGATCGGCGGTGGCGACACCGCGATGGAGGAGGCCACCTTCCTCTCCCGCTTCGCCAGGACCGTGACGATCGTCCACCGCCGCGACACCCTGCGCGCCTCGAAGGCGATGCAGGAGCGTGCCTTCGCTGACCCGAAGATCAGGTTCGTGTGGGACAGCGAGGTCGCGGAGGTCCAGGGCGACCAGAAGCTCTCGGGCCTGAAGCTGCGCAACCTCAAGACGGGCGAGCTTTCGGACCTTCCGGTCACCGGCCTGTTCATCGCGATCGGCCACGACCCGCGCACCGAGCTGTTCAAAGGCCAGCTGGAGCTGGACGAGGAGGGCTATCTCAAGGTGGACGCGCCCTCCACGCGGACGAGCCTCACCGGTGTCTTCGGCGCCGGTGACGTGGTCGACCACACCTACCGCCAGGCGATCACCGCAGCCGGCACCGGCTGCTCCGCCGCCCTCGACGCCGAGCGCTTCCTCGCCGCCCTCGCGGACGAGGAGAAGGCCGAGCCCGAGAAGACCTCCGTCTGAACCCCCATCCGCCCCACCGCACCAACCAGTTAAGGAGCCCGCCGTGGCCGGCACCCTCAAGCATGTGACCGACGATTCCTTCGAGCAGGACGTCCTCAAGAGCGACAAGCCCGTCCTGGTGGACTTCTGGGCCGCTTGGTGCGGCCCGTGCCGCCAGATCGCGCCGTCCCTCGAGGCGATCGCCGCCGAGTACGGCGACAAGATCGAGGTCGTCAAGCTGAACATCGACGAGAACCCGGGTACGGCCGCCAAGTACGGCGTCATGTCCATCCCGACCCTGAACGTGTACCAGGGTGGCGAGGTCGCCAAGACCATCGTCGGTGCGAAGCCGAAGGCCGCGATCGTCCGTGACCTCGAGGACTTCATCGCCGAGTGACGTTTCACGTGAAACACGAGTGGGCCGACCTCCAGGGGTCGGCCCACTCGTTTGTTCAGAGCGGCCTGAGCGCCGGCTCCTTCTGAACAGCCCCGAGGAGCCGGTCCAGTGCCATCTCCACGTCCTCCTTCCAGGAGAGCGTGGTGCGCAGCTCCAGCCTCAGCCGCGGGTACGTGGGATGAGGCCGGACCGTTTTGAATCCCACCGCGAGCAGATGGTCGGCGGGCAGCAGGCAGGCCGGCTCTTTCCAGCGTGCGTTTCCGAAAGCCTCGATCGCTTTGAAGCCCCGCCGCAGCAGATCCTTGGCGACCGTCTGAACCATCACCCGGCCCAGCCCCTGCCCCTGATAACCCGGCATGATGAAGGCGGTCATCAGCTGCACCGAGTCGGGCGAGACGGGGCTCGTGGGGAATGCCGTCGAGCGGGGCACGTAGGCCGGGGGAGCGTAGAGCACGAAGCCCACTGGTACGTCGTCGACGTACACCACCCGGCCGCAGGACCCCCAGTCGAGGAGGACGGCGGAGATCCAGGCTTCCTTCTCCAGGGCGGCCGTTCCGGCCTTTACCGCGGCTTCACCGCTGACTGGGTCCAACTCCCAGAAGACACACGCGCGACAGCGCTGGGGAAGGTCCGGAAGGTTGTCCAGCGTGAGCGGTACGAGCCGACGCCCCATGAAGGCTGTTCCTCGCTTCCTTCGCCCGCCGCGTCGCGGGCGGCCGTCAGAGCGCTTCGTTCCTTGAGCAGGCTGCCGACGAAGCCGCCGACCGCGCCCAGCCCCAGGCCCGCGCTCACCAATCCGGTGCGGCTCACCGTTCGCATGGCCCCTGCCTCTCCCCTCACAGGTGCTGCCGGGTGGATGCGCCATACCCGAACGCATCGTATCCACGATGAGATTCCACCGATACCGCCGGAAAGCAAAGAGCGGGCTGTGTCCAGTACACACCGGACCCAGCCCGCCCCGGCGGCCGAGCGGGGTCTCCCCGCCCAGCCAGCACTCAGTCCTCCGACTCCTCGGAGTCGTCGTCCACAAGGCTCTTCTGCAGAACCGGTCCCTCTCCGGGAGCGAGGCTGCTGAGGATCCGCTCAAGGTCCTCCATCGACGCGAACTCGACGGTGATCTTGCCCTTCTTCTGGCCCAGGTCGACCTTCACTCGCGTCTCGAAGCGGTCCGACAGGCGGGTCGCAAGGTCGGTCAAGGCCGGTGAGAGCCGGGTACCGGCCCGCGGGCCCTTGGAGCGCTGAGCAGTCTGGGGCCGAGACCCCATCAGGGTCACGATCTCCTCGACGGCACGCACCGAGAGGCCCTCGGCCACGATCCGGTGAGCCAGTCGGTCCTGCTCCTCCGAGTCGTCGACGGAGAGGAGCGCCCTCGCGTGTCCGGCAGAGAGGACTCCTGCGGCTACCCGCCGCTGAACCGCCGGCGAGAGCTTCAGCAGACGCAGGGTGTTGGAGACCTGCGGACGCGAACGACCAATGCGGTCCGCCAGCTGGTCGTGCGTGCAGTTGAAGTCCTTCAGCAGCTGGTCGTAGGCGGCTGCCTCTTCCAGCGGGTTCAGCTGGGCACGGTGCAGGTTCTCCAGGAGGGCGTCCAGGAGGAGCTTCTCGTCGTCCGTGGCGCGGACGATCGCCGGGATCGCGTCCAGCCCCGCCTCCCGGCAGGCCCGCCAACGCCGCTCACCCATGATGAGTTCGTAGCGCGCCGGGCCGAGCTGCCGTACGACGACCGGCTGGAGGAGGCCGACTTCCTTGATGGAGGTGACGAGCTCCTGGAGGGCGTCCTCGTCGAAGACCTCACGCGGCTGCCGTGGGTTCGGCTTGATGGAGTCGAGGGGGAGTTCCGCGAAGTGAACTCCCATGGGCGCTGCAGGCGTCTCCAGCGCACCGTCCGTCGACGGGTCCTCGGTTTCATGTGAAACAGGCGGCAACATGGCCACCTTCGCCGCAGCCACCCCGCGGTCGGTGGTCAGCACCGGTACGGCCGCCGGGGACGCCGAAGCGCCGCCCCCCATCGCGGCCGGAGGCACCGTCCTCTCCGTCGGGGCAGCAGGGATCAGCGCGCCGAGCCCACGACCCAAACCCCTCCGTCGCTCGCTCACTGGATCCCCTCCACCATGTTCAGGTCGCTCTGTGCGCCGATGTGCGCGTGTGTCGCGTCGTAGGAGACGCCGACACCCTTCAGCGCGATTTCTCGTGCCGCCTCAAGATAGGACAGGGCCCCACTCGATCCTGGATCGTAGGTCAGAACCGTCTGTCCGTAGCTCGGTGCCTCGGAGATGCGGACCGAGCGGGGAATGCTCGTCCGCAGCACCTCGTCGCCGAAGTGACTGCGCACCTCGTCCGCGACCTGGGACGCGAGACGTGTCCGGCCGTCGTACATGGTGAGCAGGATCGTCGATACATGCAGCTCGGGGTTGAGGTGCCCCCTCACCAGATCGACGTTGCGCAGCAACTGCCCCAGGCCCTCCAGTGCGTAGTACTCGCACTGGATCGGGATGAGAACCTCCTGGCCGGCGACCAACGCGTTGACCGTCAGCAGGCCGAGCGAGGGAGGGCAGTCGATGAGGATGTAATCCAGCGGCTGCTCGTAGGCCTGGATCGCCCGCTGCAGTCGGCTCTCTCTCGCCACCAGGGACACCAGCTCGATCTCCGCGCCGGCGAGATCGATCGTGGCGGGGGCACAGAAGAGACCCTCGACGTCAGGGACCGGCTGGACGACCTCGGAGAGAGGCCTGCTGTCGACCAGGACGTCGTAGATGGAAGGGACGTCGGCGTGGTGGTCGATTCCCAGCGCTGTGGACGCGTTGCCCTGGGGGTCGAGGTCGACTACCAGGACTCGGTTGCCATGCAGCGCCAGCGAAGCGGCAAGATTGACGGTCGTCGTCGTCTTGCCCACTCCGCCCTTCTGGTTGGCGACCACCATGACCCGGGTCTCCTCGGGACGCGGCAGACCCTCGCCGGCGCGGCCCAGAGCCTCTACCGCCAGTTGGGCAGCACGACCGATCGGGGTGTCGTCCATCGGGGGCGGTGTTTCACGTGAAACATCCTCCCCCATCGACTCGGTACGGGGACCGGGGACCGGATCGGTCATCGGTCCCGCAATGTTGGCGTCGGACCGCAAGGATTCACTCTCCTCGACTTCAGGCTCGCAATGCACAGAGCCTCCCATGTCTTCGGGGTCGTGAACCAGCGAGGGCCGGTCTTCTGTGGATGAATCCACACCTGTGGACAACTCTGTGCCCCCCGCAAAGGGCCTGCGGTCACGCGGAGTCACAGAACGGCCACGACTGATGATCCCATGCAGCAGCGAGCGACGTTTCACGTGAAACACGATGCCGAGCACCCTTCGCAGGATGCGCACGACACTCCGGCGTGCGTACTTTTGACGGCCTTAATACGTGTCGCTGGTCATCACAACGGATCAATGACGCGAAAGAGGAAGAGCGTGGCCCTCTCGGGTCAACGACGTCGACGAGTTCGCCCCGTCCGGGCCGCCTTCGCCCGCTTCGCGGCGAAGCGCACACCACCCGGGCTCTCGCCGACCTCGACCCGCACGACCGTGGACAGCGGATCCACTACGCCCTCACCGACGTGCAGAATGGACGTCTCCACGGCACCGAGCTTGCTCAGCGCCGTCGACGCGCTCTTGAGCTCTTCCTCCGCGGTGTCACCCTTGAGCGCGAGCATCTCCCCGTAGGGACGCAGCAGGGGAATGCCCCAGGTCGCCAACCGGTCCAGCGGAGCCACGGCCCTCGCCGTCACCACATGCACGGGTGTGAGCTTTCCCATGACCTCCTCTGCCCGCCCACGGACGACGGTCACATGGTCCAGGCCCAGCAGCTCAACCACTTCGGTGAGGAAGGTCGTACGCCGTAGCAGCGGCTCCAGCAGCGTGATCTTCAGGTCCTCCCGGACGAGCGCCAGGGGGATGCCGGGCAGGCCGGCGCCCGAGCCGACATCGCACACCGTCACACCCTCGGGGACGACCTCCGAGAGCACCGCGCAGTTCAGCAGGTGCCGCTCCCAGAGACGAGGTACCTCGCGCGGACCGATCAGACCGCGCTGCACGCCCGCCTCGGCGAGCAGCTCCGCGTACCGCACCGCGTCGGCGAAGCGATCACCGAACACCTCGCGGGCACGCTCGGGCGCGGGGGGAAGCTCCGCTGCCTCCGTCACGGGGGGACCGTCCTTCCGTACCGCGTGGGCGCACCGGGCGCCGACGCCAGAACCACGAGAACTATCAGGCTGACAAAGTCCGGCCCCGTCTGCGCAACAGACGGGGCCGGAGGAACGTACGGACCGATCAGGCGGGAAGCACGACGACGAAGCGCTGCGGCTCCTCGCCCTCGGACTCGCTGCGCAGGCCGGCGGTCTTGACCGCGTCGTGCACGACCTTGCGCTCGAACGGCGTCATCGGCTTCAGCTTCACGGGCTCACCCGAGCTCCTGACCTCGGCCGCGGCCTTGGCACCCAGCTCGGAGAGCTCCTCGCGCTTCTTGGCGCGATAGCCCGCGATGTCCAGCATCAGCCGGCTGCGGTCGCCGGTCTCCCGGTGCACGGCCAGGCGCGTCAGCTCCTGCAGGGCTTCCAGCACCTCGCCGTCGCGGCCGACCAGCTTCTGCAGGTCGCGGCCGCCCGCGTCACTGATGATCGATACAGCGGCGCGGTCGGCCTCGACGTCCATGTCGATGTCACCGTCGAGGTCGGCGATGTCGAGCAGACCCTCGAGGTAGTCCGCCGCGATCTCGCCCTCCTGCTCGAGGCGGGTCAGGGTGTCTGCACCCTCGGCAGCGGCGGAGGTGGTGCCTTCCGTCACGGGATGGACTCCTTCTTACTTCTTGGACGGGGACTTGGGCCGCTGCGGGCCCTTGCGCTGTCCGGACTGGGCCTTGCTGCGATTACCGCCGGGCTTCTTGGCCGCGGCGGGCTTGGCGTCCTCGGGCTCGTCGGACTTGATCAGCGACGGACCCTCGCCGGCCGCCTTGGCGCTGCCGGACTGGCGCTGGGAC
Organism: Streptomyces sp. Q2; assembly: GCF_056820935.1. Taxonomy (NCBI): domain Bacteria; kingdom Bacillati; phylum Actinomycetota; class Actinomycetes; order Kitasatosporales; family Streptomycetaceae; genus Streptomyces; species Streptomyces sp. Q2. The sequence continues at coordinate 171,921 of NZ_JBXEJE010000013.1, forward strand.
TTGCTCTGCCGCTTCGGCTGCTGACGCTTGGGAGCGGCGGCGCTCGTCGACGTACCGTCCTCGGTCTGGGCTTCGACCTGGGTCTCGCCCTTCACCACGGTGCCGTCGGCCTGGGCCGAGAAGCCCGCCTTGTTCAGGCCGTTGATGAACTTGCGCTCGAACTCGTTGCGGTCGCGGCCCTTGGCCACGATGGCCTTGACGATGGTCTTCTCACTGCGGCCGCGCGTCTTGCCGTGGTGCGTGACGTGCTTGTACAGACGCTCCAGGTAGGCGGCCTGAGCCTTGGAACCCGGGGTCGGGTTGTTGCGGATGACGTACATCTGCTGGCCCATGGTCCACACGTTGGTGGTCAGCCAGTAGACGAGGACACCGACCGGGAAGTTGATGCCGAAGACCGCGAACATGACGGGGAAGACGTACATCAGCATCTTCTGCTGCTGCATGAACGGTGTCTTCACCGTCGTGTCGACGTTCTTCGTCATGAGCTGGCGCTGCGTGTAGAACTGCGACGCCGACATCAGGACGATCATGATCGCGGTGACGACACGGACGTCGGTCAGCGTGGCACCGAGCGCCTGCACCTTGTCCGCGCTGTCGGTGAACTTCGCGGCCAGCGGGGCGCCGACGATGTGCGCCTTACGGGCACTGGCGAGGAGCGGCTCGTCGATGAAGCCGATCGTCTTGCCTGTCGCAATGCTGTTGAGCACGTGGTACAGAGCGAAGAAGAACGGCGACTGCGCAAGGATGGGAAGGCACGAGGAGAGCGGGTTGGTACCCGTCTCCTTGTACAGCTTCATCATCTCTTCGGACTGGCGCTGCTTGTCGTTCTTGTAGCGCTCCTGGATCTTCTTCATCTCGGGCTGCAGCGTCTGCATCGCCCGGGTCGCCTTGATCTGCTTCACGAACAGCGGGATCAGACAGATACGGATCAGGATCACCAGGGACACGATGGACAGGCCCCAGGCCCATCCGGTGTCATCGCCGAAGAGGGCGCCGTACACCTTGTGGAACTGGACGATGACCCAGGAGACAGGTGTCGTGATGAAGCTGAAGAAGCTGGCAATCGTGTCCACTAATCATGCTCCTTGGGCATGGGACGGGGTCTCTGCGGCCGGGCTCGTAAGAGCCTGCCCCGAGGTGGCCGGTTCGGCGGAGGATGACCCGCCCCTGCGTGTACGCCAGGCGCCACGCAGCATTTCGTGCCACCGCGGACGCCTGCGGGGCGGGACATGGTCCACACCGCCCAGCGACCACGGATTGCACCGCAGGATGCGCCAGGCCGTGAGTCCCGTGCCCTTGATCGCACCATGCCGGTCGATGGCCTGGTACCCGTAGTGGGAGCACGACGGGTAGTACTTGCACACCGGCCCGAGCAGCGGGCTGATGGTCCACTGGTACAGCTTGATCAGCGCCAGCAGCGGGTACTTCATCGCGCGCCCCCTCCCAGCAACCGCTCCAGGGCGGCATCCAGGTCTTGGGCCAGTTGTGCATGATCGGCGTCGCCCGCACCGGGCAACGCTCGTACGACTACCAGGCTACCGGGGGGCAGGAGGGCGACTCGATCGCGCATCAGGTGACGAAGCCTGCGCTTCACCTTGTTGCGCACCACGGCCCCGCCCACGGCCTTGCTCACGACGAAACCCGCACGCGTCGGGGGAGCGCTCTCCCCAGGCGCGTGCGGGTTCGTGGCACCGCTACGAAGATGGACGACGAGAGTCGGGCGTCCTGCCCGACGCCCTCGTCGTACCGCGGTCGCGAAGTCCTCGCGCCGCCTCAGCCGGTTCTCGGTGGGCAGCACGATGTCATGACCTGACCGGAATCAGGCGGACAGGCTGGCGCGACCCTTGCCACGGCGGTTCGCGAGAATCGCGCGGCCGGCACGGGTACGCATCCGCAGGCGGAAGCCGTGGGTCTTGGCGCGGCGACGGTTGTTCGGCTGGAAGGTGCGCTTGCTCACTCGAGGGCTCCAGAATAAATCGGGGTTTTCGGGGTGCCGTCCTGGCTGTCACCGTGCGCCCACGAGTAGCTCGCGTCACGCCCGAGTGCACCGCTGACCGATCACCCAAATGATCTGTGCCCATCGGAGGCAGGCGGCAGCAGCCATCGACAACTCGACCTCGTTACGGTACGCGCGGCTGCGCCATCCGGTCAAACCAGCGGTCACCAGGAGACACTATCCACAGCCTGGGGACAACAACTTGAACCGCAGCCGTCGCCCTGACTACCGTGACTGGACTCCGCTTCGTTCCCCTGTGCCTGCCCCACCCCATTTGAATCCCGACCCGTCCCGAACCACACGTTCGTGGGACCCGTGAGAGAGCGTGCTCTGTGGCTGACGTACCTGCCGATCTTGCCGCAGTGTGGCCACGAGTACTGGAGCAGCTCCTCGGTGAAGGGCGCGGGCAGGGGGTTGAAGGCAAGGACGAACACTGGATCCGACGCTGCCAGCCGCTCGCGCTCGTGGCGGACACCGCTCTGCTCGCAGTACCGAACGAATTTGCGAAAGGCGTGCTCGAAGGCCGCCTCGCCCCTGTGGTCAGCGAAACACTGAGCCGCGAATGCGGCCGTCCGATCCGTATCGCGATCACTGTCGACGACTCGGCCGGCGAACCGGCGCCGATCCCGCCGCCCCGGTCCCAGCCGCGCTACGAGGAGTCCGAACTCCCCTCCGGCCAGTACGAGAGCTACGGCCGTCACCGTGCCGACGACCAGAGGCCGGGCCGCTCCGAGCAACACGGCCCCCAGGGCGACCACAACTCCCGGCCGGATCAGCTCCCGACCGCTCGCCCCGCCTACCCGTCGGAGTACCAGCGTCCCGAGCCCGGCGCCTGGCCGCGCCCGCAGCAGGACGAGTACAGCTGGCAGCAGCAGCGACTGGGTTTCCCCGAGCGCGACCCGTACGCCTCGCCGTCCCAGAACAACTACGGCCCGCCGTCACAGGACTCGTACGGCGCTCCTTCCCAGGACTCGTACTCGCAGGACTACCGCCCGCAGTCGATGGAGCGCCCCCCGTACGAGACCCAGCGCCCCGACTACGACCAGCGACCGGACTACGGCCGCCACCGCGCCGACGAGGACCAGCGCGACGCCCGTCGCGAACGGCCCGAGCCGTCCGGTTCCGGGCATGTGCACCGCGGCGGTCCCGTCGGTTCGCATCTGCCCACCACCGGCGCCCCCGGCCCGCTGGCCGCGCAGCCCGCGCCGGCGACCGGTCCGGGCGAGCCGACCGCACGACTGAACCCGAAGTACCTCTTCGACACGTTCGTCATCGGCGCCTCCAACCGTTTCGCGCACGCGGCCGCGGTGGCCGTCGCCGAGGCGCCGGCGAAGGCGTACAACCCCCTCTTCATCTACGGGGAGTCGGGACTCGGCAAAACGCATCTGCTGCACGCGATCGGGCACTACGCCCGCAGCCTCTACCCGGGCACGCGCGTCCGCTACGTGAGCTCGGAGGAGTTCACCAACGAGTTCATCAACTCCATCCGCGACGGCAAGGGCGACAGCTTCCGCAAGCGCTACCGCGAGATGGACATCCTGCTCGTGGACGACATCCAGTTCCTCGCGGACAAGGAGTCGACGCAGGAGGAGTTCTTCCACACCTTCAACACGCTCCACAACGCCAACAAGCAGATCGTGCTCTCCAGCGACCGGCCGCCCAAGCAGCTGGTGACCCTGGAGGACCGGCTGAGGAACCGTTTCGAGTGGGGCCTGATCACCGATGTCCAGCCGCCCGAGCTGGAGACGCGCATCGCGATCCTGCGCAAGAAGGCGGTCCAGGAGCAGCTCAACGCCCCGCCGGAGGTACTGGAGTTCATCGCCTCCCGGATCTCGCGCAACATCCGCGAGCTGGAGGGCGCGCTGATCCGGGTGACGGCGTTCGCGTCGCTCAACCGGCAGCCCGTGGACCTGGGCCTCACGGAGATCGTCCTCAAGGACCTCATCCCGGGCGGCGAGGACTCGGCCCCCGAGATCACCTCCACCGCGATCATGGGCGCGACCGCCGACTACTTCGGCCTCACGGTCGAGGACCTGTGCGGCACCTCGCGCGGGCGCGCTCTGGTGACCGCCCGGCAGATCGCCATGTACCTGTGCCGTGAGCTGACGGACCTGTCCCTGCCGAAGATCGGTGCGCTGTTCGGCGGCCGCGACCACACGACGGTCATGCACGCGGACCGCAAGATCCGCAATCTGATGGCCGAGCGCCGCTCCATCTACAACCAGGTCACCGAGCTGACCAACCGCATCAAGAACGGCTGACAGAGCCGCTCGTACGCCGGCCGCCGAGGGCGCCCCGGGACATGTTCCCGAGGGCGCCCTCCGTCGTTCCAGCAGTCCTGAGCCGGTCCGATCGGCGTCCGAGCCGGGTCTGGAGGCGTCCGAGCCGGGTCCGACAGGCGTCCGAGCCGGTCCGACCGGCCCCTGCGCCGCGACCGAAGTGAGATCCGCTGTTCGAATACCCGCCGGGTTACGGCCTCCCTCCACAGATCCGGCGACTTTCTTCCGTCCACATCCTGGGGACTGGGAAGTTGTCCAGATCGTGTCCACAGGGGACCCTGGTGAACAACCATCAGGCCAGGTCAGGTGGCTGTGGATTCGTGGACGAAGGATCTCCACAGACTGTGGACAGCGAAATGATCCACAGCCTGTGCATCGAGTTGTCCACCGGCCGCCCACAGGCCGAGGCCGGTTGTCCCCAGCGATCCCCAGCTTCTCCACACCGCTGTCCACTGTTCGGCAACGCGACGCGCCTCCTCACCGTGTCGAGTGAAAGGCGTCACACGAAGGTGCCGGGTTGGGCTGTGGGAAACGGGGGTAAAGCTGGGGACGGTGCTGGGGAGAAGTAGCCCGAGGCTGTGCATGGAGTGTGCAGAACTTTCCGTTCTCCACAGAAGAGCCCGGTTGTCCACCGCCGTCACCCACAGGGGCAGTGGACAAAATTCCTGCCCTGAGCTGGGAAAACGGGGTTATCCACGGTATCCACAGGCCCTACTACTACTCCCAACTAGAGAGAGCTGGGAATCCGTTTCGAAGTGGGTCCTGTGCACAACTCGCTGTCCGGCTCCCGACTGCCCCTCGTCACGACTTGACCCCGAGAGGCACCTACTGTCAGTGCCGTGCGTCAGACTGTTCCCGGTGTCCTTCCCGCCACAGGGACCGACGACACCGAGACAGACGACGAAGCCAGGCAGGCCGAGAAGCGCCGGCAACAGCAGGAGGCGGCAACAGTGAAGATCCGGGTGGAACGCGACGTACTCGCGGAGGCAGTGGCCTGGGCGGCACGCAGCCTCCCGGCCCGTCCGCCGGCGCCTGTCCTCGCCGGCCTTCTGCTGAAGGCCGAGAACGGCCAGCTGAGCCTGTCCAGCTTCGACTACGAGGTGTCGGCCCGGGTGTCCGTGGACACGGAGGTCGAGGAAGAGGGCACGGTGCTGGTCTCCGGCCGCCTCCTCGCCGACATCTGCCGGGCTCTGCCCAACCGCCCGGTGGAGATTTCCACAGACGGTGTACGGGCCACGGTGGTCTGCGGCTCCTCCCGGTTCACACTCCACACACTGCCTGTGGAGGAGTACCCGGCCCTGCCGCAGATGCCGAACGCCACGGGCACCGTCCCCGGTGAGGTCTTCGCCGCGGCCGCCGCCCAGGTCGCCATCGCCGCCGGTCGAGACGACACGCTGCCCGTCCTCACCGGTGTCCGCATCGAGATCGAGGGCGACACGGTCACGCTGGCGTCCACCGACCGCTACCGCTTCGCGGTCCGTGAGTTCCTGTGGAAGCCGGAGAACCCCGAGGCGTCCGCGGTCGCCCTGGTGCCCGCCAAGACGCTCCTGGACACCGCCAAGGCCCTCACAAGCGGCGACAGCGTCATCCTGGCGCTGTCCGGCGGAGGCTCGGGCGAGGGCCTGATCGGTTTCGAGGGCGCGGGCCGTCGCACGACCACGCGTCTGCTGGAGGGCGACCTCCCGAAGTACCGCTCGCTGTTCCCGACCGAGTTCAACAGCATCGCCGTGATCGAGACCGCCCCCTTCGTGGAGGCCGTCAAGCGTGTGGCCCTGGTTGCCGAGCGCAACACACCGGTCCGGCTCAGCTTCGAGCAGGGCGTGCTCATCCTGGAGGCCGGTTCCAGCGACGACGCACAGGCTGTGGAGCGGGTCGACGCGCAGCTGGAAGGCGACGACGTGTCGATCGCCTTCAACCCGACCTTCCTGCTGGACGGCCTGAGCGCCATCGACTCCCCCGTCGCCCAGCTGTCCTTCACGACGTCCACGAAGCCGGCACTGCTCAGCGGCAAGCCGGCCCTGGACGCCGAGGCGGACGAGGCCTACAAGTACCTGATCATGCCGGTGCGCCTCAGCGGCTGACCGGGCCCGTCAGAGAAACCGCAGGTCGGGGTATGCGTATGAGCGCGTATGCCCACAGATGTGCGCGAGCGTCCGGGTTTAGGCTCGGACGCAGGTACGAAAGTGCCGCGGTACGCAAGTGCCGTCACGCCACGTCGCAAAAACCTAAGGAACAACTGATGGAGCTCGGTCTCGTCGGCCTCGGCAAGATGGGCGGCAACATGCGCGAGCGGATTCGCCGCGCAGGCCACACCGTCGTCGGATACGACCGCAACCCGGACGTCGCCGATGTCCACAGCCTCTCCGAGCTTGTGGGCAAGCTCAAGGGCCCGCGAGCGGTCTGGGTGATGGTCCCGGCCGGTGCCGCGACCCAGTCGACCGTCGACGAGCTCGCGGAGCTGCTGGAGCCCGGCGACGTCGTCGTGGACGGCGGGAACTCCCGCTGGACGGATGACGAGAAGCACGCGGAGGAGCTGGCCGCCAAGGGCATAGGTTTCGTCGACTGCGGTGTCTCCGGCGGCGTCTGGGGCCTGGAGAACGGCTACGCGCTGATGTACGGCGGCGACGCGGAGAACGTCGCCAAGGTGCGGCCGATCTTCGACGCCCTCAAGCCGGAGGGCGACATGGGCTCGGTGCACGCCGGAAAGGTCGGTGCGGGCCACTTCGCGAAGATGGTCCACAACGGCATCGAGTACGCGATGATGCAGGCCTATGCCGAGGGCTGGGAGCTCCTGGAGAAGGTCGACTCCGTGACCGACGTCCGGGAGGTCTTCCGCTCCTGGCAGGAGGGCACGGTCATCCGCTCCTGGCTCCTCGACCTCGCGGTGAACGCCCTCGACGAGGACGAGCACCTGGACAGGCTGAAGGGTTTTGCACAGGACTCCGGCGAGGGACGCTGGACTGTGGAAGCCGCCATCGACAACGCCGTGCCGCTGCCCGCGATCACGGCCTCCCTCTTCGCGCGGTTCGCGTCGCGCCAGGAGGACTCGCCGCAGATGAAGATGATCGCCGCGCTGCGGAACCAGTTCGGCGGCCACGCGGTCGAGAAGAAGTAATCCACAGGGCTGCACGGCAGTCCACAGCCGCGGTCCACGCACCGCGGTCCGGAAGGTCCACGAACCGCGGTCCAGAAGCTGCGGTCCACGAGCTGGGGGAGGTCGCGCACGACCATGCACGTCACGCATCTGTCGCTGGCCGACTTCCGCTCGTACGCCCGGGTCGAAGTCCCGCTCGACCCGGGCGTCACCGCCTTCGTCGGCCCGAACGGGCAGGGCAAGACGAACCTGGTCGAGGCCGTCGGCTACCTCGCCACCCTCGGCAGCCACCGCGTCTCCTCGGACGCCCCCCTGGTCCGCATGGGCGCCGACCGCGCGGTGATCCGGGCGCAGGTCAAGCAGGGCGAGCGGCAGCAGCTGGTCGAGCTGGAGCTGAACCCCGGCCGGGCGAACCGGGCCCGCATCAACAGGTCTTCGCAGGTCAGGCCGCGTGACGTGCTGGGGATCGTCCGGACTGTGCTGTTCGCGCCGGAGGACCTGGCGCTGGTCAAGGGCGATCCCGGTGAGCGGCGCCGGTTCCTCGACGAGCTGATCACGGCCCGCTCGCCGCGTATGGCCGGCGTTCGTTCCGACTACGAACGCGTCCTCAGGCAGCGCAACACCCTGCTGAAGTCGGCCGCGCTCGCCCGCCGGCACGGCGGCCGTTCCATGGACCTGTCCACCCTCGACGTCTGGGACCAGCATCTCGCGCGGGTGGGTGCCGAGCTGCTCGCCCAGCGCCTCGACCTGATCGCGGCGATCCAGCCGCTCGCCGACAAGGCGTACGAGCAGCTGGCCCCCGGCGGCGGCCCGGTCGCCCTGGAGTACAAGCCCTCCGCGCCGGGTGAGGCGCACACGCGCGAGGACCTCTACGAGCAGCTCATGGCCGCGCTGGCCGAGGCGCGCAAGCAGGAGATCGAGCGAGGGGTGACCCTCGTGGGGCCGCACCGGGACGAACTGCTGCTCAAGCTCGGCCAGTTGCCCGCGAAGGGATACGCCTCGCACGGCGAGTCGTGGTCGTACGCGCTGGCGTTGCGGCTGGCGTCGTACGACCTTCTCAGGGCGGAGGGCAACGAGCCCGTGCTCGTCCTGGACGACGTGTTCGCCGAGTTGGACACCCGTCGCCGCGAACGCCTGGCCGAGTTGGTCGCGCCGGGTGAGCAGGTCCTGGTGACGGCCGCCGTCGACGACGACGTACCGCATGTACTGGCGGGGACGCGGTACACCGTGTCGGACGGAACGGTGGAGCGCGCATGAGCACCGAAGACGGGCCGGCTCCCGGCAAGCAGCCCGAGCCCTCCGGCGTCGACCTCGCGCGCGTGGCGTTGCGCGCGGCGAAAGAGCAGGCACGCGCGCGTGGGGACGCGGTACAGCAGAAGAAGCAGGCGCGTCGCGGCGGTCTGCGCTCCGGCGCTCGCGCCGATGGACGCGACCCCATGGCGCTGGGCGCGGCGATCAACCGGCTGATCACCGAGCGCGGCTGGGAGGCGCCGGCCGCGGTCGGCGGGGTGATGGGCCGCTGGCCGCAGATCGTCGGCGAGGACCTGGCGAAGCACTGTGAACCGGAGAAGTACGACGAGGACGAGCGGGTCCTGATCGTCCGCTGCGACTCCACGGCGTGGGCGACGAACCTGCGCCTGCTCGCCCCGCAGCTGGTCGCGCGGCTGAACGAGGACCTGGGGCAGGGCGCGGTGAAGCTGATCAAGGTGCAGGGCCCCGGTGGTCCGCCGCGCCGCTACGGCCCGCTGCGCGCGCCCGGCAGCACGGGACCGGGCGACACCTACGGGTGACGCACGCGCCCGCGGGTGACCTGCCGTGCCCTCGGCGAGCGGCTGGGGTCCAAGAGTGATTGACCTCACAACCGCAGCTCCCGTGTGATCCCTTCGCGTCGCTGCACGCGGTTGCGAATCCCGACCTGACTCCCAAGTAGCCACGGGTTGACAGCCCGAAGCTCTGAGTGCCTGCGTGAGCCTCTTTGAGCCCCGTTCCGTATATGGGGACCCGGTGGAGACCGGTTGAGGGCGGCACATGCGGACTCAGGTACCGGCAAACCCCCATCACCGTCGGCGCTACCGGTAGACTGGAAGCTAATCCCGCCCCGAACGTGGGGACCGTCCGGGAAAAGCTGAGCAACGCTGAACAAGGCTTACCAACGCAACATGCCGCAGCCGCTCCGGCAACCCGCCGACGAGCCCGGCTCGTGCTGTGCCAGAAAGGGCGCTTCGTGGCCGATTCCGGCAACCCCAACGAGAACATTCTGTCCACCGAGGCCCCGGCCACAGGCGCCGAGGCCTCAGCAGTGGTCACGGCGTACGACGCCAGTGCCATCACCGTCCTCGAGGGCCTGGACGCGGTCCGCAAGCGACCCGGTATGTATATCGGCTCGACCGGCGAGCGCGGACTTCACCACCTCGTGTACGAGGTCGTCGACAACTCGGTCGACGAGGCGCTGGCCGGCCACGCGGACACCATCGACGTGACGATCCTCGCCGACGGCGGCGTCCGTGTCGTCGACAACGGCCGCGGCATCCCGGTGGGCATCGTCGCCTCGGAGGGCAAGCCGGCCCTCGAGGTCGTCCTGACCGTGCTGCACGCGGGCGGCAAGTTCGGCGGCGGCGGCTACGCGGTCTCCGGCGGTCTGCACGGCGTGGGCGTCTCCGTGGTGAACGCCCTGTCGTCGAAGGTCGCCGTCGAGGTCAAGACCGACGGGTACCGTCACACGCAGGACTACAAGATGGGCGTCCCCACGGCGCCGTTGGTCAAGCACGAGGCCACGGACGAGACCGGTACGGCGGTCACCTTCTGGGCCGACAGCGACATCTTCGAGACCACCGAGTACTCCTTCGAGACGCTCTCGCGGCGTTTCCAGGAGATGGCGTTCCTCAACAAGGGCTTGACGATCAAGCTCACCGACGAGCGCGAGTCGGCGAAGGCCACCTCCGGGGCGGACGAGGCGGGCGCCGACGAGACCGCCGAGGTCAAGACCGTCACGTACCACTACGAGGGCGGCATCGTCGACTTCGTGAAGTACCTCAACTCCCGCAAGGGAGAGGCGGTGCACCCGACGGTGATCGACCTCGAGGCCGAGGACAAGGACAAGAGCCTCTCCCTCGAAGTCGCGATGCAGTGGAACAGCGGTTACACCGAGGGTGTCTACTCCTTCGCGAACATCATCCACACGCACGAGGGCGGTACGCACGAAGAGGGCTTCCGCGCGGCGCTCACCAACCTGATCAACAAGTACGCGCGCGACAAGAAGCTGCTGCGCGAGAAGGACGACAACCTCACGGGTGACGACATCCGCGAGGGTCTGACGGCGATCATCTCGGTGAAGCTCAGCGAGCCGCAGTTCGAGGGCCAGACCAAGACCAAGCTGGGCAACACGGAGGCCAAGACCTTCGTCCAGAAGGCGGTCTACGAACACCTGAACGACTGGCTGGACCGCAACCCGAACGAGGCGGCGGACATCGTCCGCAAGGGCATCCAGGCGGCCACCGCGCGCGTGGCGGCCCGCAAGGCCCGCGACCTCACACGGCGCAAGGGCCTCCTCGAAACGGCCTCCCTGCCGGGCAAGCTCTCCGACTGCCAGTCGAACGACCCCATCAAGTGCGAGATCTTCATCGTCGAGGGTGACTCCGCCGGCGGTTCGGCCAAGTCCGGCCGCAACCCGGAGTACCAGGCGATCCTCCCGATCCGCGGCAAGATCCTGAACGTGGAGAAGGCCAGGATCGACAAGATCCTGCAGAACCAGGAGATCCAGGCGCTGATCTCGGCCTTCGGTACCGGAGTCCACGAGGACTTCGACATCGAGAAGCTGCGCTATCACAAGATCATCCTGATGGCGGACGCCGACGTCGACGGTCAGCACATCAACACCCTGCTGCTGACCTTCCTGTTCCGCTTCATGCGGCCGCTGGTCGAGGCCGGGCACGTGTTCCTGTCGCGTCCGCCGCTCTACAAGATCAAGTGGGGCAAGGACGACTTCGAGTACGCGTACTCCGACCGCGAGCGCGACGCCCTGATCGAGCTCGGCCGCCAGAACGGCAAGCGCATCAGGGACGACTCGGTGCAGCGCTTCAAGGGTCTCGGTGAGATGAACGCCGAGGAGCTGCGCATCACCACGATGGACCAGGAACACCGCGTCCTCGGCCAGGTCACCCTCGACGACGCCGCCCAGGCCGACGACCTGTTCTCGGTCCTCATGGGCGAGGACGTGGAGGCGCGCCGCCAGTTCATCCAGCGCAACGCCAAGGACGTCCGCTTCCTCGACATCTGAGTCGGTCTCAGCTGACCGCATCAGGAAGGATCTTCACCAGCAATGGCCGACGAGAACACCCCCCTCACACCCGTAGCGGGCGGCGAGATCGCCCAGCGTGTCGAGCCCGTCGGGCTCGAGACGGAGATGCAGCGCTCGTATCTCGACTACGCGATGTCCGTCATCGTCTCGCGTGCGCTGCCCGACGTCCGGGACGGTCTCAAGCCCGTCCACCGCCGCGTCCTGTACGCCATGTACGACGGCGGCTACCGGCCCGAGAAGGGCTTCTACAAGTGCGCCCGTGTCGTCGGCGACGTCATGGGCAACTACCACCCGCACGGCGACTCCTCGATCTACGACGCGCTGGTTCGCCTGGCGCAGCCGTGGTCGATGCGGATGCCGCTGGTGGACTCCAACGGCAACTTCGGCTCTCCGGGCAACGACCCCGCGGCCGCCATGCGGTACACCGAGTGCAAGCTGGCGCCGCTGTCGATGGAGATGGTCCGTGACATCGACGAGGAGACCGTCGACTTCACGGACAACTACGACGGCCGCTCCCAGGAGCCGACCGTCCTGCCGGCCCGCTTCCCGAACCTGCTGATCAACGGCTCGGCCGGGATCGCGGTCGGCATGGCGACCAACATCCCGCCGCACAACCTGCGGGAGGTCGCGGCCGGCGCCCAGTGGTGCCTGGAGAACCCGGAGGCCACGCACGAGGAGCTGCTCGACGCCCTGATCGAGCGCATCAAGGGTCCCGACTTCCCGACCGGCGCCCTGGTGGTGGGCCGCAAGGGCATCGAGGAGGCCTACCGCACGGGCCGCGGCTCGATCACCATGCGCGCGGTCGTCGAGGTCGAGGAGATCCAGAACCGCCAGTGCCTGGTGATCACGGAGCTGCCCTTCCAGGTCAACCCCGACAACCTCGCGCAGAAGATCGCCGACCTGGTGAAGGACGGCAAGGTCGGCGGCATCGCGGACGTCCGCGACGAGACGTCGTCCCGTACCGGCCAGCGACTGGTCATCGTCCTGAAGAGGGACGCGGTCGCCAAGGTCGTACTGAACAACCTCTACAAGCACACCGAACTGCAGTCGAACTTCAGCGCCAACATGCTGGCGCTGGTCGACGGTGTGCCGCGCACGCTCTCGCTGGACGCGTTCATCCGTCACTGGGTGACGCACCAGATCGAGGTCATCGTCCGGCGGACGAAGTTCCGGCTGCGCAAGGCCGAGGAGCGGGCGCACATCCTGCGCGGTCTGCTGAAGGCTCTGGACGCCATCGACGAGGTCATCGCGCTGATCCGGCGCAGCGACACCGTCGAGATCGCGCGCACGGGCCTGATGGAGCTCCTGGAGATCGATGAGATCCAGGCGAACGCCATCCTGGAGATGCAGCTGCGGCGACTGGCCGCCCTGGAGCGCCAGAAGATCATCCAGGAGCACGACGAACTCCTGGCGAAGATCACCGAGTACAACGCGATCCTCGCCTCCCCGGTCCGCCAGCGCGGCATCGTCAGCGCGGAACTCGCCGCGATCGTCGAGAAGTTCGGCGACGACCGCAAGACCATGCTGGTGCCCTACGACGGCGACATGTCCATGGAGGACCTGATCGCCGAGGAGGACATCGTCGTCACGGTCACGCGCGGCGGCTATGTCAAGCGCACCAAGACCGTCGACTACCGCGCCCAGAAGCGCGGCGGCAAGGGCGTACGCGGCGCGAAGCTCAAGGAAGACGACATCGTCGACCACTTCTTCGTGTCCACCACGCACCACTGGCTGCTGTTCTTCACCAACAAGGGCCGGGTCTACCGGGCGAAGGCGTACGAGCTTCCGGACGCCGGGCGTGACGCGCGTGGACAGCACGTGGCCAATCTGCTGGCCTTCCAGCCGGATGAGGCGATCGCCGAGATCCTCGCGATCCGTACCTACGAGGTGGCGCCGTACCTGGTGCTGGCCACGAAGGGCGGCCTGGTCAAGAAGACGCCTCTGAAGGATTACGATTCGCCGCGTTCCGGTGGTGTCATCGCGATCAACCTCCGCGAGACGGAGGCCGGTTCGGACGACGAACTGATCGGAGCCGAACTCGTTTCGGCCGAGAACGATCTGCTTCTGATCAGCAAGAAGGCCCAGTCGATCAGGTTCACCGCCACGGACGACGCACTGCGTCCCATGGGGCGTGCGACCTCGGGCGTCAAGGGCATGAGCTTCCGCGAGGGCGACGAGCTGCTCTCGATGAATGTTGTTCGACCCGGTACGTTCGTGTTCACTGCTACGGACGGCGGGTACGCGAAGCGGACCAACGTCGACGAGTACCGCGTCCAGGGTCGCGGCGGCCTCGGCATCAAGGCCGCCAAGATCGTGGAGGATCGTGGATCGCTCGTCGGTGCGCTGGTGGTCGAGGAGACCGACGAGATCCTCGCCATCACGCTCTCGGGCGGTGTGATTCGTACGCGAGTCAGCGGAGTCAGGGAGACGGGCCGTGACACCATGGGCGTCCAACTGATCAACCTGGGCAAGCGCGATGCCGTGGTCGGTATCGCACGTAACGCCGAGGCGGGGCGCGAGGCGGAGGAAGTCGACGGCGACGTGGCCGTCGACGAGACCGCCGAGGTTGCCGCGGACATCGGCACGGACGAGGGCGAGGCGCCCTCGGCCGAGTAGCACGAGGAGTGAGTCATCGTGAGCGGAGCCACGGGCGCCGGTTCGGTCGGTAGTAACTCTGCCGGTAAGAAAACGGACAGCGGCGGTCGTGGCTCCGCCACGAATGCGACAGACTCGCACACGACGGGGGCGGGCACGACAGACCCGCACACGACCAATCTGCAGGCGATCAAGTCCCCCGGGACCCCTTCGCCCTCGCCCGACACGCATGGATCCCAGGGGGGAACTGTGACGGACACCCGAGGTCCGCAGGCCCAGCGGCCCGCCACCGGCGCGGGCCAGGCCACGGCCGCTCCGGGCGCCCAGCCTCAGCCGCAGCCGTCGGCCCAGCCGACGCCGCCGCCCGAGGCGACCTCCCCGCTGCCCGGGGAGCGGCAGCCGCAGCAGCCCGCCGGGCCGTACCACCCGCCGCAGGCCTACGCCTCACAGGCCGGCCCGGCAAGTGCCGTACGCCGACCCCGCACCGGCGCGCGCACCGTGCCCCGCACCCGCAAGGCCCGCCTGCGGGTGTCCAAGGCCGACCCGTGGTCCGTGATGAAGGTCAGCTTCCTGCTCTCCATCGCGCTGGGCATCTGCACGATCGTCGCGGCCGCCGTGCTGTGGATGGTCATGGACGCCATGGGTGTCTTCTCGACGGTCGGCGGCACGATCTCGGAGGCCACCGGCTCGAACGAGTCGAACGGCTTCGATCTCCAGTCGTTCCTGTCGCTCCCGAACGTCCTGACGTTCACGACGATCATCGCGGTCATCGACGTCGTCCTGGCGACCGCCCTCGCGACCCTCGGCGCGTTCATCTACAACCTCTCCGCGGGCTTCGTCGGTGGCGTCGAGCTGACGCTGGCGGAGGACGAGTGAGCGTGCCGTCCGACGCCTGCTGACGATCACCGGATACCGATTTTGGGACTGCCCGCGTCGTGCGCTAATCTTCAGGGGTCAGCGCGCGGGACACACACCGCAGAGCGCGGCGGGGCTATAGCTCAGTTGGTTAGAGCGCATCCCTGATAAGGATGAGGCCACAGGTTCAAATCCTGTTAGCCCCACAGTCACGAAGGCCCCCAACCAGTCATGGTTGGGGGCCTTTGGCATGCACCCGGATCTCTGCTGTTCGGGTCAGACGTCAGGGTCAGGTCGGGCATCAGGGCAGCTTCCTCATCGCGCCCAGCCCGACCCGGTACGCGAGGCCTGCGGCGGCCAAGCTGACGAGAGCGGCTGTCACGTGGGCGTACGTCAGGTTCAGGTGCGTCGCCGTTTCCTGCGCCGGCGCGGAGACGAAGAGAAAAGCTGTTGTGGCGGCCAGGGTGGCTCCGGCCTTGTCCTTGGTCAGCCGTGCCTTCGGCCCGGAGTCGCTTGTCACCAGATGGTTGTATCGGGGACCCGACTGGTGCGCAAGATCTGTCAGCGCGCGCGGTCCCATGCGGGGCCAGCAGTCGAGCCCCGACCGCGGGGCGGTCGGGGCTCGGTGTGTTCCTTGGGCGTACGCAAGTCCGCCGTTACGTCAGTGTGCCGGGTTGGAGTGTGCGGTCAGCGTCGGAGAGGGGTTGCCGGGACCGCGTCCGGGCCGGTCTCGGCGTTCGACTCCGCACTCGCGTCCGCTTCCGCGGTGGCGTCCGTGTCCGAGTCCACCGGCGGGCGGTGGCGGCAGCTGGGGGTCTTACCGTGCGCCTCGGCGCGGATGCGCTGTTTCATCGTGGGGGGCAGCGCCCTGCTGCAGGACCAGGACCAGAGGGGCGTCGCCGGCGTCGTCGCGGGTGCGGTGCTGTTGCGGGTCTTCTCGGGCTGCGGTACGGCCGCGGCGGCCGTCGTCGTGATCAGGCCGAGCGTCGTGCACAGTGCCAGGAAGGCGGTGACGATGGCGGTCCACAGCTTCATGACCTTGTTGTTCCGGGCCATGGCCCCTCACTTTCGGGTTGGGCGATTTGCGTACTTTCCTCATCATGTGTATGGCGGCCGCGAAGTGGTGGACCGACGCCCGTGGCGCGGCGATGTTCAGATGAACACCACTCGAATGGGTGCAAGAGGGTAGAAAAAGAGAGATACAGGAGGAGAAGGGGCGAAATAACCCTTCGTGAGGATGTGATCACCCTCTGATCGGAGCGTCCGGGTCCGCTTCTATTGCGGTGTTCCGGACGGGAGTTGAGGGCCCGACGTAGGTCACCGATCGGTCTCGGTCGGTGTGTATAGTCGGGCGCCAGAAGTCCCCTACGTCAAGGAAAGACGAGGTCGCGCGGTGAAGAAGCTTCTCCTGGTCGCACTGGCCGCCATCGGCGGGCTCCTCGTGTACCGCCAGATCCAGGCGGATCGCGCCGAGCAGGATCTGTGGACGGAGGCGACTGACTCCGTGCCCACGGGTTCCTGAGTACCGACAAGCGATTCTGAGCAGACCCCGGCCGCCTCGCGGTCGGGGTTTTGTGTTGCGAGGGTTGCGAGGGTTGCGAGCCGGGTGTTTCGGACGCTCGAGCGCATTGTTCGGATGCCCCGCCGCGCGGCGGGGCAGGATGGGCCACGTCCCGGTCCGGTGTACGACGAGGGGTGGCGCGTGATGGGGCGGCGTACGGCGTGGTGGCGGGCGGCGACGCGGCGCGGTCGTGGAGCCGTCGTGCGATTGGCCGCCGTGAGCGTGATGCTGGGGGTCGCGGCGGCGCTGAGCGGTCCGCCGGCGTGGGCGGCCGGGGCACCGGGCTCTTACGCCTTCGACGAGGACGCCCGGTCGGTCTCGGGCGAGACGAGCAGCGCGGACGCCGAACGCCTGGAACCCGGTACGACGTACCGCAGCTCCCTCCCCGCCACCGGCGAGCAGTACTACCGCCTCGAACTCGACGCCACGTCGAACATGTACGTCTCCGTCACGGCCGTCCCTCCCCCGGGTACGGAGGTTTCCGCAGGCGACGGCGTCAAGGTGACGGTCCAGGACGCCGACAGCCACACCTGCTCCGTCGACACCGCCAGCGTCGGTGCCGGCCGTAGCGCCCACCCCGTCACGGCGCTCGGCGAGCGCGAGGCCTCGCGCGGCGGGTCCGTATGCAAGGAGGCCGGCACGTACTACGTGCTCGTCGAGCGCGTCCAGAGGGCGACGGGTGCCTCCCCGTTCTCTCTGGAGCGGTGGGGTCTGGAGCTCGCTCCCGTGCTGGAGCCGCGACTCGAGCAGGCCGGTGCGACGAGCGCGCCCGAGGTGTGGGACTCCGCCTCGCCCGCGCCCCCCAGCGGTGAACCCGAGCCCCGAAAGGGCGGTGCGGGCTTCGACGCGGCGACGTCCGTGGCACAGGGCGTCTGGAGCGACGACGTCCGACCTGGGCAGACGCTCTTCTACGAGGTGCCCGTGGACTGGGGCCAGCAGCTCTACGCCGCCGTCGAACTGGGCAGCGCGAGCAGCGACGCAGGATTCGTGCCGAGTGCGCTGACGTTGTCCCTCTACAACCCCGTGCGAGGCCACGTCGACGACGACGGGACCGGCTACGACGGCAGCCAGAAGTCGGCGGCGCTCAGACCGCTGCCACCGGTCGCGTACGCCAACCGCTTTGCCGTCTCCGACCATGTCAGCGGCATGCGGTTCGCTGGTTCGTACTACCTCGTCGTGCATCTCGCGGCACAGATGGCCGACGAGTTCGGCGACGGCCCCTTCGACCTGACCCTGCGGGTGCGGGTCGCACACACCGCCCAGGTCGGTCCCGTGTACGCCGGGCCCTCCCAGCCGCGGGACGTCTTCCATGCCACGGTCCAAGGGCGGGAGACAGCGGCCTCGGAGGTCGGGGACACAGCGGCTGCGGCAGGCGGGGACACCGTGATGAAGGTGGTTGCGGTGGGGGGTATCGGTGGCGGGACCGCGGTGCTGATGGTGCTCGGGGTGTGGATGGGACTCGGGCGTAGGCGGGGGCGGGCCCGGGCCTGGTGAGGGCGGGCGGCTGGAGCGGGGGACCGGCGGGGATCGGCTTGGCCTGGCGCAAGGCAGGCGGCGGGGCAGGGCGCTACCGGGTGACCCGGCGGGTCCCGGGAGGGGAGAGGGCCTCGGTGCCGACCAACGAGGGCCGTGACGGCGTGAGGGCTCGGTGCGGGGCCGAGGACGCTCAGATTCGGGTCAGTGCCCAGAAACCCACGGCGTAGCAGGTCAGCGCGAGAAGCAGCAGCGGGATCGCCACCTTGGCGGGCGGCCCGGCGCGGCGTGCGGAGCGAGCTGCCCGATGGCGCGGCTGCGAAATTGCCTGCGCGGGAGGTGGAACCTGCGGGGCTTGAGCGGTGTACGAAGCAGTAGAGGGTTCAGCGCGCTGGTGCAGGGCTGTGGCGGGGGCGTACGGGGTGTGGTGGGGGGCGGTGGCATGGGGTTGCGGGGAGGAGACGACGTGAGTGGGGTCGTGGGGGGAGGCGTGGAGGGACGCCGCCGGCGCCGGGGGAGTTGCCTGTGGTTGAGCGTGTGGGTGTGGTTGCGGGCGTGCCTTCGGGTGTGCCTGCGGCTGTGGTTGGCCTTGAGGCTTGTGCGGAGTGGGTGCTTGGGAGGGCGGAGTGGTGCCGGTGGCCTGCGGGGGCGGCAGGTGGAAGCTGCCGGTGTCCGACATGGTGGCGGGCGGTTGCGTCGGAGCCGACGACTGCGGGTGTACGGCAGGCGGGGCAGGAGCGGGAGCGGGGCGCGACGGCATGGCGCCCCGCGGGGCCGATGTCCAACCGGTGCCCTGACGGAGGTCGGAGGGTACAGACTCCGCGTCCTGGCCGACCGGGGTGGCGCCGCTCGCCTCGGGCGGAGGCACGGCGTCTGCGCCAGGGGCGGGGGCTATCTGACCCGAGTCGACCTGGGCGGCCATGGAGCCCGCGCCTGGGCCGGGCGCGAAGGAATCCGTGCCGGGGCGGGCGGCCATGGGGGCGTTGCTCTGCCGCACGGCCGGAGCAGCGTCGCCCGATCCGGATCCCGAGTGCGCGTCTTCCCGTGGGGAAGCGGGCTGCCCTGGTTGTGGACCGAGAGGGATGTCGCCGGCCTGTGGGTGGGACGGCGAACCTTCAGCGGGACGGAACGGCGTACCCCTCCCCGCAGCGGACGGGACACTGCGGGCATCGCCGACCGCCGACTCTGCGGCCCTCTCCGCCAGTTCAGCCGCTCTCTCCAGCGGCCCGGCAGCTCCCTCACCGGCCCAGGGCTCCTCTATTCGCCCGACAGCCCCTGCCGCCGGCCAGTCCTCCCCGGCTTCCGCCGGCGACTCCCCCCCTGTCGAGGAGGAAGCTCCTCCTCCCGAGCGGGAAGCCCTTCGTCCCGAGCGGGAAGCCCCCTCTGCCGGCCACCCCCGCGAACTCGACCCCGTCTCCACCCCCGGTGCCCGCTGGAGCGGGCCGGTGCGGGCGAAGCCTGGGGGGAGAGGGCCGAGTTGGTCGAAGATCTCGATGATCTCGTCGTCGGGGACTGGTTCGGGAAGGAGTTCCACGGCGGAGGCGAGTGCCTTGCGCGCGCCCGTGGCCGTGCGGAAGCGGGCGTGCGGGTCGGGCTGGAGGAGCGAGGCCACGACCTGCCACAGAGGGTCCGGGATGCCCTGGGGGGCACTCGGTGTGCCGTGTGCGGTGAAGTACTGGATGAGGGCCTTGGCGTCGGGTTTGGCGCCCTCCAGGAGGTACAGCGCGGTCAGCCCCACGGCGAACAGGTCCGCGGGGAAGTCCGGTTCCGCGCCCATCATCTGCTCGGGCGCGAGGTAACCGGGCGTTCCCACCACGAGGTTGGTCTCCGTCAGGCGCGGTTCGCCCAGGCGCATGGCGATGCCGAAGTCGGACAGGCGCAGTCGGGGCCGACCCGTGCCGGTGGCTTCGAGGAGCACGTTGGCGGGCTTGACGTCGCGGTGGACGACGCCTTCCGCATGCACCGCGGCAAGCCCGGCCAGGAGCTGGTCCAGGAGGGTGCAGACGAAGGCGGGCGGCAGCGGACCGTAGTCGTTGACGAGGTGGACCAGCGAACCGCCGGCGACCAGGTCCATGGTGAACAGGACCTGGTCGTCGTCGGCGGCCCAGCTGGCGGGTGCGAGCACATGAGGGTGGTCGATCCGCAGCGCCTGTTCGCGGACGAAGCGCAACAGGGCGTGCGCGTCGCGCTGTTGGAGGACTTTGGCGGCGACGTACCGGCGCCGGCGGTGGTCCCAGGCACGCCAGACGGCGCCCACTCCTCCGCGCCCGATCGGATCGGCCAGTTCGTACCGGCCGGCGAAGACCTCACCCATGACTGTGCGTCGCCCCTCCCCCTTCGATTACCCCCTTGCTTCTCCCTGCTTCCCCCGTGATGAGCGATACGACCCCTCTCGCGTCCTCGTCGGTGTGGGACACACCCCCGCGTGTCCCACCCGGCGAGGGACGCGACCCCCTCGCGTTCCTCCTCGGCCGTCGGCCCGGCTGCCGAACCCCCTTCGGCGGCAGGGCCGCGGGTTCAGTTCTGGTGGGACTGGTAGTGCGTGACCGCGTCGGAAGTGCGGCCCGCGCCGTACACCCGGAGGAACTCTGCCAGTTCCGGGTGCGTGGGGGCGAGAGTGTCGGCCGCCTCGATGATGTCTCCCGCGGCCGCCACCGAGCGCAGCAGCGACTGGATCTCGCGGACCACCCGCTTGACCGTGGGCGCTCCCGAACTGCTGGTCGTGTGTGTGGTGTTGCTGAGCACCGAACCCCCCTGCGACTTCTTGATCTCCTCCATGCGGTCGGTGGCCTCGGCCGCGCTGACGCTGCCGTCCGCGACCTGCCCCGCCAGGTCCTGGAGCAACTGCACCCGCTGGACCACGGCAGGATTGCCGATCTTCGCCCGCTGACCGCTCATCAGCTGCGACAGCATCGGTGCGGACAGTCCCAGCACCCCCGCGAGACGAGCCTGGTTGAGACCAAGATCGTCTATGAGCTTACGGAAGAGCGCCCCCAGCGGCTCCCCGTACCAGTTCCGCTGCAGTTCCCGCGCTCTTGCGGTGGCTTCCTGCTGTGCGGCGTCCATTGCGTCTCCCCATCGCTTCCCCAAAAAACGGTGGTTCGCTGTAGCGAACCACGCGGAGCATCTTACGGAGAGTGGTCGTCCACGGGGACCCCCAATCTTTTTGCGAGATCCAGGGGGTGACCCGGTACTCTGGTCTCCGTCGCCACCCGGTACGCGGTTCTTCCGGGCGGTCGGCCATCTTCCGGGGCCTTAGCTCAGTTGGTAGAGCGCTGTCTTTGCATGGCAGATGTCAGGGGTTCGACTCCCCTAGGCTCCACACAGGAAATGCCCTGTGAACTGCGGAAACGCAGTTCACAGGGCATTTTTCTCATGACCGGGCCAGGCCTGCGGTACCACGGGCGGCGTTTCACGTGAAACAGGCGCAGCCCGGGCCCACCGGCAGACCGCAATGGGGGCGGAAGACCCATGGCCTTCCGCCCCCACACCACGATTTTGCTCAGCCGCGGTCGTCGCGGTGTGCAGCCTCCTCCTCGGCCTGCTTGGCCTGTACCTCCGGGTCGAGTACGGCCTGGCCGCTGCCGTCGACCGAGGTCAGGCGGCTCGACTCCGGAACCTCTGTCGCGGCGGGCGGCTCGACCAGCCAGTCCGGGTTGGCCTGCTTGTCCCACCATTTCCATGCGGCGAAGGCGCCGCCGGCGACGAGGCCCGCCACCGCCAGCGCCTTGGCGAGCCGGCCGGCCCGTGCCCGCCGCTCATGCTTGCGGACCAGCTTCCGGATGTCCTTCGGCGAGACCTGACCCCGCAGAGCTGCCAACGCGGCCGCGCTACGGGCTGCGGCCTCGTCGCGGACGGGGCCCGTCACGGCCACCGCCTGCTCGATCCTCGGCCGGGAATAGTCGGCGGCCTGCTTGGCCGCCTTACGGGTACGGGTCGCGGCCTCGTGGGCGGCCTGGTCGACCTTCGGCGGGACATGTGCGAGAGCCTGCGAACGGGCGGACTCCAGACGCGGCGCGAGATGGGCGTCGTACTGGACACGAGCCTGTTCGGCGGCCTGCGACACCTTCGGCGCGAGCCGTACGCGTGCCTCTTGCGCGTAGTGCGAGGCCCTGTCCTTGGCCGTGTCGGCGTAGGGCGCCACCACTTCCGCGGCGTGCAGCACGCTGTCCTTCGCCGAGCCGGTCGCGGCGCGCACGCTGTCGATGCGGGTCACGGGTTCCTCCTCCTCGGTGGCGTATGGTATTTCGACTTTCCACCCTTTTACGGATCATGCCTGTCGGGGAGCCCCGAGGCATGTGTAGGGCGGGCATCCGGGTCACAGCCACAGACTCCGGAGCATCTGCGATCAAGAACTTCTCAGGAACTGATCACGTGCAATAGCGGATGAATACAGGGCAACGGGAGCTTGTCGTCGACAATGCCACGGATCGCCGCGCTGCGCCCCCGCCCCGTGACCACGCGACCGGATTTCTGTCGGTGAATCCGCCGAACACCCGGTCCCCGGGAGGGTGCCGGGCGACGCACGGCACGAACCGTGCAAGGATCGGAAGGGCACAGAAGGACAACGGAAGGCACATCGTGGCCGAGCAGCTTTACGCCACCCTGAAGACGAACCACGGGGACATCCACGTCCGGCTTCTGCCGAACCACGCCCCCAAGACGGTCCGTAACTTCGTCGAGCTCGCCCAGGGCGAGCGCGAGTGGACCCACCCCGCCACCGGCGAGAAGTCCACCAAGAGGCTCTACGACGGCACGATCTTCCACCGCGTCATCAGCGGCTTCATGATCCAGGGCGGCGACCCGCTGGGCACCGGCATCGGTGGCCCGGGCTACGAGTTCGAGGACGAGTTCCACCCCGACCTCTCCTTCAACAAGCCCTACCTGCTGGCCATGGCCAACGCCGGCCCGGGTACCAACGGCTCGCAGTTCTTCGTCACCGTTTCCCCGACGGCCTGGCTGAACCGCAAGCACACCATCTTCGGCGAGATCACCGACCCGGCCAGCCAGAAGGTCGTGGACGCCATCGCGGCCGTTCCGACGACCCGCCCCAACGACCGGCCGGTCAACGACATCGTCATCGAGTCGGTCGTCATCGAGACCCGCGAAGGCTGAGCCGAGATCTCTCCGGCCTGCGCGAAGGGAACCAATCGCCCCGCTCGTCCGTAAGGATGAGCGGGGCGGTGCATGTGTGTACGACGACTTAGGGGATGTCATGGACCAGGCGGCAAGCAGCTCGCAGGGTGCCCAGAGCCTGCCCGGCTGCTACCGGCACCCGGACCGCGAGACCGGAATTCGCTGTATCCGCTGCGAACGGCCCATCTGCCCCGAGTGCATGGTCAGCGCCTCCGTCGGCTTCCAGTGCCCCGACTGCGTCCGCGGCGGCTCCGGCACCGGCCACGCCCCCACCGCCACCCAGCCGCGCACCCTCGCCGGCGGCACGATCGTCGCCGACCCCCGCCTGCTCACCAAGATCCTGGTCGGCATCAACGTCGCGGTGTTCATCGCGGTCCACGTCCGGTCCGCCCTGCTGAACGACCTGGTCCTCATCGGCGCCTGGCCGCCCGCCCCCTTCGCGCCCACCGAAGGCGTCGCCGGCGGTGAGTGGTACCGCCTGGTCACCTCGATGTTCACGCACAACGAGGTGTGGCACATCGGCTTCAACATGCTCAGTCTGTGGTTCCTGGGAGGCCCCCTGGAAGCCGCCCTCGGCCGAGCCCGCTACCTCGCCGTCTACTTCGTCTCGGGCCTCGCCGGCAGCGCGCTCGCCTATCTGCTCGCCTCCCCGACCACGGCCACCCTCGGCGCCTCCGGGGCCATCTTCGGCCTCTTCGGCGCCACCGCGGTCCTCATGCGCCGCCTCAACTACGACCTGCGGCCGATCATCGCCCTGCTGGTGATCAACCTCATCTTCACGTTCAACCCGGGCTTCAACATCTCCTGGCAGGCCCACATCGGCGGTCTTGTGGCCGGCCTCATCACCGGCTACGCCATGGTCCACGCGCCGCGCGAGCGCCGAGCCCTGGTCCAGTACGGCACCTGCGCGCTGGTCCTAGCGGTAATCGTGCTCATGACACTCGTGAGGACCGCACAGCTCGGCTGAACCGCGCGTTCCCGCAGCTGAGCGGCTGTTGTCCACAGCGAGTGGCGAGTCCTGTGCATACCGTGCGGGAACAGCTGTGCCCCCTGTCGCTGACCGGAGTTTCCGCAGGTCAGGCAGGGGGCGAACAGGGTTTCGGATACCGGTGTGTCAGTCGTACCGGCGTCAACGCCCGATGGGTTATCCACAGATCGTCGTCTTTTCCCCAGCGAGCTGTGGAAATTTGCACCAGGCTGTGGATAACTCAGCGGATACCCCTGGGCAGAGCTACTTCCACTGCGTGGAGACACCGAATCCGGCGGCGATGAAGCCGAAGCCGACCACGATGTTCCAGTTGTCCAGCGAGTCGATCGGCAGCGAACCGTCGGTCACGTAGAAGACGACGATCCAGGCCAAACCGATGAGGAACATGGCCAGCATCACGGGTGCGACCCAGGAGCGGCTGGTCAGCTTGATGGCGGTCGCCTGCTTCGCCGGGGGCGGCGTGTAGTCGGCCTTCTTGCGGATACGTGACTTCGGCACGAGGGTCTCTCCTGTCGATGCGCTGTGGCCGCGCAGGTAACGGGGGCGGGCTCCGGGGCAGCGTACAAGGGGACACTTAGTGCTCCCCCGGGCGTCCGTTAGCGTAGTGCTTCCGCGCCGCCGAAGGAGATAAGGGTACGTTGAGCAATTCTGCCGACTTTCCCGGGACGGGATCCAGCCCGGCGGGCCGGCGACGTTTCCGGCCCGTGCGGGTGCTGACAGCGGCCGTCTTCGCTCTCGCGGGGCTCATTTTCTTCACGAGCTTCAACACGGCCAAGGGCACCAACATCCGGACGGACACGTCCCTGCTGAAGCTGTCCGACCTCATCCACGACCGCAGCCGCAAGAACGGCGAGCTGGACGAGTCCAACGGTGTCCTGCGTCGCGACATCGAGTCGCTCGCCGAGCGCGACGACGGCAGTACCAAGGCCGAGGACGACAAGCTCGCGGCCCTGGAGGAGAACGCGGGCACGCAGAAGCTCTCGGGCAAGGCGGTCTCGGTCACGCTCAACGACGCCCCGCCCAACGCGACGGCCAAGCTGCCCGGCTATCCCGAGCCGCAGCCCGACTACCTGGTCATCCACCAGCAGGACCTCCAGGCCGTGGTGAACGCCCTGTGGCGGGGCGGGGCCAAGGGCATCAAGGTCATGGACCAGCGGCTGATCTCGACCAGCGCCGTACGCTGCGTGGGCAACACGCTGATCCTGCAGGGGCGGGTCTACTCACCGCCGTACAAGATCACGGCGGTCGGGGACCCGGACACGCTGCAGAAAGCACTGGCGGAGAGCCCGGCGATCCAGAACTACATGGTGTACGTCAACGTCTATGGCCTCGGATGGAAAGTCGAAGAGGACGGGGCGGTGACTCTGCCCGGCTACTCGGGCACAGTGGATCTGCAGTATGCGAAGCCCGTGGAGTGAGTCCCGAGTAGGCCCCCAGGAGCTGCCGGTGCGCGTGGTGATCAGGACCGTCAGTGAGTTGTGCGTCACCGTCGGCGCCCTGATAGTCCTGTTCGTCGTCTATGTGCTGTTCTGGACGGGTGTGAAGGCCGACCACGTGATGGACGACCAGATCGACCTGTTACAGGAGCAGTGGTCGCGGGAGCCCGTGCGGCCCACGGCGACGGCGGGAGGTTCCGAGAGTCCGCCCGAGCCGGCGGCGTACACGGCGGGACGGCCGTTCGCGATCATGTACATTCCGCGGCTTGGTTTCACGTGGAACAAGCCCGTGCTGGAGAACACCGCGACCAACACCCTGAAGAAGGGTCTCGGGCACTACGCGGGGACCGCGCAGCTCGGGCAGCGGGGCAACTTCGCGGTCGCGGGCCATCGGCGGACCTACGGCGACCCCTTCAAGGACTTTCCCAGGCTGCGACGGGGCGACGCGGTGGTGCTGACGGACGGGGCGACCTGGTTCACGTATCGGATCGACAAAGGCCCATACAAAACCGTGCCCTCGGACGTCGAGGTGATCGACCCTTTGCCACGTAAGTCGGGGTATACACGTCCGGGCCGCTACCTCACCCTGACCACGTGCGATCCGGAGTGGGGGCACAGCCACCGGCTGATCGCCTGGGCGCATCTGGACTCCACACAGCCTGTGGAGGCAGGGAAACCACCGGCCCTGCGCCGTTAGTCTGGTGCGGTACGGCGTGAGTCTGGTGCCGTGGTGCGACAGAAGGGACGGCATGTACAGCTTTATCTGGCGGCATCTGCCGGGGAACGCCTGGTTGAAGGTGCTCATCTCACTCGTGCTGGTCGTTGCTGTGGTCTACGTCCTTTTCCAGTACGTCTTCCCGTGGGCCGAACCGCTGCTGCCCTTCAACGATGTGACGGTGGACAACCAGTGAGCGCGCGGATTCTCGTCGTCGACAACTACGACAGCTTCGTCTTCAACCTGGTCCAGTACCTGTACCAGCTGGGTGCCGAGTGCGAGGTGCTGCGCAACGATGAGGTGTCGACGGCGCACGCCCAGGACGGCTTCGACGGCGTGCTGCTGTCGCCCGGCCCGGGGACGCCCGAGGAGGCCGGGGTCTGCATCGACATGGTCCGCCACTGCGCGTCGACCGGCGTTCCCGTCTTCGGCGTGTGCCTGGGCATGCAGTCGATGCAGGTGGCGTACGGCGGTGTCGTGGACCGTGCGCCCGAGCTGCTGCACGGCAAGACCTCGCTGGTCGAGCACGAGGGCTCAGGCGTCTTCGCCGGACTCCCGACGCCCTTCACGGCGACCCGGTACCACTCGCTGGCCGCCGAGCCGGCCACGGTTCCGGCCGAGCTCGAGGTCACGGCCCGTACCCACGACGGCATCATCATGGGCCTGCGCCACCGGGAGCTGCCCGTCGAAGGTGTGCAGTTCCACCCCGAGTCGGTCCTGACGGAGCACGGGCACCGGATGCTGGCCAACTGGCTGGTCGAGTGCGGGGACCAGGGCGCGGTGGCGAGGTCGGCGGGGCTCGCCCCGGTGGTGGGCAGGGCCACGGCGTGACCGCGCTGCGCCCCGAGCGCGAGGACTCGTACGGAGGGGTGCCGTACGAGTCGTACGACTCGGTGCCGTACGAACCACCCCTCGGCGACGAGGCGCCGTACGAACCGCCCCTCGGCAACGAGGTGTCCTACGAACGGCCCCTCGACGACGAGACGGTGGCGCTGCGGATACCCGAGCCCCCGACGCGTCCGCTCGGCAGCGAGTCCACATTCGCTTCTGGCGCCTCATCCGCCTCGTCCGCCACAGGATCCCCCACGGGCGGGCGTGCGGCCCGGAGAAAGGCCGCCAAGGGGCGCCATGGGCGTCATGGAGGCGCTTCCGAGAACTCGGCGGAGTCGCCGGAGTCTCCCGACGAGGGCAGGCCGCTCTCCCGGGTGGAGGCCCGGCGGCAGGCACGGGCACGCAAGCCGGGCGCGGCCGTCGTCGCGAGCCGGGCGATCGGTGAGGTGTTCATCACCACCGGCGTCCTCATGCTGCTGTTCGTCACCTACCAGCTGTGGTGGACGAACGTCCGGGCGCATGCGCAGGCGGACAAGGAGACGAGCAGCCTCCAGGACGACTGGGCGAACGGCAAGCGCAACCCCGGGGCGTTCTCGCCGGGGCAGGGCTTCGCCATCCTGCACATTCCGAAGCTGGACGTGGTGGTGCCGATCGCGGAGGGCGTCAGCAACAAGAAGGTGCTGGACCGCGGCATGGTCGGCCACTACGGCGAGGATCCGCTGAAGACGGCGATGCCCGACGCGAAGACCGGCAACTTCGGGCTGGCGGGTCACCGCAACACGCACGGTGAGCCGTTCCGGTACATCAACAGACTCCAGCAGGGCGACGCGATCGTGGTGGAGACGCAGGACAAGTACTTCGTCTACAAGATGGCCTCGATCCTGCCGGTGACGTCGCCGAGCAACACCAGCGTGCTGAATCCCGTTCCGCCGGGGTCGGGGTTCACGACGGCGGGTCGCTACATCACCCTCACCACGTGCACCCCGGAGTTCACCAGCAAGTACCGGTTGATCGTCTGGGGCAAGATGGTCGAGGAACGGTCGCGCAGCAAGGGCAAGCCGGATGCGCTCGTCGAGTAAGGGCAGATGACAAGTGGCAGCGACCACCGACGGCACCGCAGAACAGACCGGCACGTCCGGATCCGCGCCCGCACCGCGTCGCCGCGGCCCCGGCCGGATCGCCATGGCGGTCAGTGTCTTCGGCGAACTCCTGATCACCGCGGGTCTGATCCTCGGCCTCTTCGTCGTCTACTCCCTGTGGTGGACGAACGTCCTTGCCGACCGCAAGGCGGACCAGCAGGGCGACAAGGTCCGCGACAACTGGGCCGCCCAGAAGGACACCGGTCCCAGCGCCTTCAGCACCGGGGCCGGCATCGGTTTCCTGCACGTGCCGGCGATGAAGAACGGCGAGGTCCTGGTCGAGAAGGGCACCTCCTCCAAGATTCTCAACGACGGCGTGGCCGGCTACTACACCGACCCGTCCAAGGCGACGCTCCCCACCTCCGGGAAGAAGGGCAACTTCACCCTCGCCGCCCACCGCGACGGCCACGGCGCGAAGTTCCACAACATCGACAAGCTCAAGAAGGGCGACCCGATCGTCTTCGAGACGAAGGACGAGTGGTACGTCTACANCGCCGCCCACCGCGACGGCCACGGCGCGAAGTTCCACAACATCGACAAGCTCAAGAAGGGCGACCCGATCGTCTTCGAGACGAAGGACGAGTGGTACGTCTACAAGGTCTACGCGATCCTTCCGGAGACCTCGAAGTACAACGTCAAGGTCCTGTCGGCGGTCCCCAAGGAGTCCGGCAAGAAGAAGGCGGGCCACTACATCACCCTGACGACGTGCACGCCGGTGTTCACGTCCGAGTACCGGTACGTCGTCTGGGGCGAGCTGGTGCGGGTGGACGCGGTGAACAACGACCGGACGCCGCCGAAGGAACTGGACTGAGCTGACAGGCCCCTTTGGGAGGGCTAGTCCCCTGGCATGGCGAAGGCCCGAAGCGCAACTAACCCCTGCGGCTTCGGGCCTCCGTATATCACTCCGCGCCTACTCCAGCACGTTCAGTGGTTCTCCTGCGCTCCACTGCTCCAACAGTCCACGGTGTACGGCGGTGATGCCGCCTTCGGCGGCGATGCTCAGGGCATCAGGGGTGAAGGGGCATGTCGCCACGAAGAGGGCCACTTCCGCGGCGTACAAAACCTTGGTTGACCCGACAAACTTCTGGACGTCGGAGCTGGTGATGGAGAGGTAGGGCGCGAACCTCTTGCACTGCGCGACGAGGCGCCGCCCGTCGGCCGTGAGCGCGATGATGTTGGGCACCCGTCGCAGCGCAGCAGTTCGGCGACGTGGTGCTCGAACCTGCGGCCGTTCCTTGCGTCCATGACGGCCATGACTCCGACGGCGGGCCGATCCTCGCGTGTCCCTTCGAGCCTTTGCAGCCGTGTGTGGTGCTGGTGGAGCCGTCGTTCAATGCGCTGGACTCCTGCCCGTAGGGCGATCAACTCCCTGCGGTGTTCACCGGACGTTTCGATCAGGGCGTTGAACATCGGGACGACCGTCCTGCCCAGGATGTGGGTGAGGCGCTGGTCGATGCGGTCGTCGAGGGATACATCACCGGTGTGGACGGAGTTGTTCACAGGCTGCGTACGCGCCGCGTGCTCCATGTCCAGGAGGTACACACGCACCTGACGTGCGACTTCGCTGTCCCGGAGCAGCATGGCGACGTTGAGGATGGCACGGCGTGGGTACAGTGCGAGGGATCGAGAGCGCGCTGGATCCCACTGACCTCCTTCAAGGAGGCCAGTTCTGTACCTGCCAATACGCGGTACCCGCTGGCCGTCAGTTCTTGCCGGTGATCGAGTACCAGGGACTCGATCGCCTTGCGGCCCACTTCGAAATAGGCCGCCACCATCGCCGTAGTCACGTGCATCCCGTCCGGCGGCAGCGACAGTGCTTTGACTCTGTCGAGTACTTCCGTGCGTTCCAGCACGCTGTCGCGCGGGGTCTTCGATTCCAGCAGTGCCGATTCTTTGATCATGCTCTGCCCTTCCGCTCGCGGTGAGGCCGTACGGCCAGGGCAGAGCTCGACGCCAAGCCGGTGAGTTCGTCCCGCTAGTGCTCTGACCGCATTGGTTCGCCGGGTTGGCCGTCGTGGCGGCTGGATGTGCGGTGACGTCCGTTCCGACCGCTGGAGGCGCGGTGGCCGAGCCTGTCCGTGCGCGCAGATTGACTGACCAGGAGGGGCAGCGGCTGCAGCAGATCGTGCGCCGGGGCAGCACGAGTTCGGTGCGGAGCCCGCCGCCTGCGACTGTTCTCCGCCGCTGCCCAACTCGTCACCACCGCTCGCCGCGATTCGTCCCCCTCTGGCCCCCGTGTGGATCGGCTGGTCCAGGTATGCCGTCGAAGTAGCTGCGCTGAGCCCGACAGGCGAAGAGAAGATCGAAGCCCCGGCCCCCTCCTTGGTGAGGGGGCCGGGGCTTCGTTCGTACCGGGCGGAGGGGGTCAGTGTCAGTCCTCGGTGCGGGCCGCCGTTCCGGTGGCGCCGCCGAAGAAGCCGCCGTCGTCATTGCCGCCGTTGCCGTTGCCGCCGTTGTTGCCGACGCCGATGGTCGTCAGGGTGATCTGGGTACCGGCGGGGTCGTCGACCTCGTTGCCCGCACCCGGGTCCTGCTGCTGCACGAACGCGGTATCACTCTGGTCGCTGCCGTTGGCGAACTGGATGTTCGAGAAGCCGGCCGCGTTGAGGATCTGCTTGGCCTGCCCCACGGTCTGGCCGACGACGTTCGGGACCTCCGTCTTGTCCGCCGCCTTGCCGACCTGGATGTTGACCGACGAGTTCTTGTTGGCCTGGGTGCCGGCCGACGGCGTGGTCTGGATGACCTTGCCGATCTGGTTCACGTCGTCGGTTTCGACGTCGGTGCAGTTGCCGACCAGGTTGTTGGCCGTCATCTGGGCCTTGGCCTCGTCGCAGGTCTTGCCCAGGACGTCCGGGACCGTGGCCTTCTCCTCGGCCTTGGCGATGGTCAGGGTGATCGTGGAGCCCTTCTCCACTTCCTCGCCCTTGACCGGGTCCTGGTCGAGAACGGATCCGGGGTCGTCCGAGGACACCCGGGTCTCCGTCTTGACCGTGAACTCGTAGTCGTCGCCGGTGAGTTGGTCCTTGGCCTCGTCGAGGGTCAGGCCGATGACGCTCGGGACGGTGACCTTCGGCGCGCCGGTCGAGACGACCAGGTTGACGGCCGTCTTCTTGTCGACCTTGGTCTGGGGGGCGGGGTCCTGTTCGCAGATATTGCCCTTGGTCTGCGCCTCGCAGGCCTTCGGCGTGATCGTCCCCACCACCAGGTCGCTGTTGGTCAACTGCTTCTTGGCGTCTTCTTCGGTCTGGCCGATGAGGGAGGGCACGGCCACCTGCTCGTTGCCCGCACTGCTGCCGTCGAAGATCCACTTGCCGATGAGAATCGCGCCGACCAGCACCAGGACACCGGCCACGACCAGGAGGATCGTCGAGGTGTTCGACTTCTTCTGGCGGCGCCGGTCGGGACGGTCGTCGTAGCCGTAGCCGCCGTCGTCCGGGTTCATGGGCGGCAGCATGGCCGTGGCGCCCGCGTCGGCACGCAGGGCCGTCGTCGGCTGGTCGTCGGGGTAGCCGCCGTAGCCGACGGAGCCCATCGCGGCGGTGGCCGCGACCGGCTGGCCGTCGAGGCAGGCCTCGATGTCGACGCGCATCTCGTCGGCGGACTGGTAGCGGTAGTCCGGGTCCTTGACCAGCGCCTTCAGGACGATGGCGTCCATCTCGGGCGTGAGCTCGGGATCGAACACGGACGGGGCCTGGGGCTCCTCCCGTACGTGCTGGTACGCGACAGCCACCGGGGAGTCGCCCACGAAGGGCGGCCGGACCGTCAGGAGCTCGTAGAGCAGACAGCCCGTGGAGTAGAGGTCGGACCGCGCGTCCACCTGCTCGCCCTTGGCCTGCTCCGGGGAGAGGTACTGGGCGGTGCCGATGACAGCGGACGTCTGCGTCATCGTCATGCCGGAGTCGCCCATGGCGCGGGCGATGCCGAAGTCCATCACCTTGACCTGGCCGTTGCGCGTCAGCATGACGTTGGCGGGCTTGATGTCGCGGTGGACGATGCCGGCCCGGTGGGAGTACTCCAGGGCCTGCAGGATGCCGATGGTCATCTCCAGCGTGCGCTCCGGCAGCAGCCTGCGGCCGCTGTGGAGAAGCTCACGGAGGGTGGAGCCGTCGACGTACTCCATGACGATGTACGGGATCGAGACCCCGTCGATGTAGTCCTCGCCCGTGTCGTAGACCGCGACGATCGCGGGATGGTTGAGCGAGGCGGCCGACTGGGCCTCCCGGCGGAACCGGGCCTGGAAGGACGGGTCGCGCGCGAGATCCGCGCGCAGCGTCTTCACCGCCACGGTGCGGCCGAGCCGGGTGTCATGTGCGAGGTAGACCTCCGCCATGCCACCACGGCCGAGCACCTGGCCCAGCTCGTACCGGCCGCCGAGGCGACGCGGCTCTTCCATAGCTTCCTACCAGCCCTCTCCGTCGGTCCCGACCGGCACATCAGTGCGGTCGGGTGGCTGCCGTCCGGGCCTACCGTACCCGGATGGCCGTGTGTGACCTGGCCAAGCCCGTCACCCGATACAGGACCGGTATCGCAACGTGCACCGATGTGAGGGGGACGTGATCTGGGTCACTGCTTGCTCTTGATGACCGCCTCCATCACGTTCTTCGCGATGGGCGCCGCGAGGCCACCACCGGAGATGTCGTCACGGACGGCACTGTCGTCCTCGACGACCACGGCCACGGCGACCGGCGAGCTGCCGTCGGCGAGCTTGGCGTACGAGAGGAACCAGGCGTAAGGCTTCTCACTGTTGTCGACGCCGTGCTGGGCGGTACCGGTCTTGCCGCCGACCGTGACGCCGTCGATCTGCGCGTTCTTGCCGGTGCCGTCCTTGACGACGGTCTGCATCATGTCCTGGAGGATCTGGGCGTTCTTCGCCGACAGCGGCTGGCTCAGCTTCTCCGGCTCGGTCTTCTCGATGGGATCGAGGCTCGGCGCCTGGAGTTCGTCGACCATGTACGGCTTCATCAGGGCACCGTCGTTGGCGACCGCCGAGGCGACCATGGCCATCTGCAGCGGGGTGGCGGCGGTGTTGAACTGGCCGATGGAGGACAGCGCGGTCTGCGACGGGTTCATGTTGTCGGAGAAGACCGAGGCGCTGGAACGGATCGGCGTGAAGTGCTCCTCGTCGAAGCCGAACTTCTTGGCCTCCGCGAGCATCTTGTCGTTGCCGAGGTCGGAACCGACCTTGCCGAACACGGTGTTGCAGGAGTACTGGAGGGCGACCCGCAGCGAGGCGTTCTCGCAGGGGATGTTGCCCTCGTTCGGCAGCACGGTCGTGGTGCCCGGCATGGTCCAGGGCAGCGGCGACTTGGTCTTCTCGTCGGCCGAGGTGTACAGGCCGTTCTCCAGCGCCGCGGCGGCGGTGACGACCTTGAACGTGGAGCCCGGCGGGTAGGTCTCGCGCAGGGCGCGGTTGAGCATCGGGTCCTCGTCGTTGTTCGCCTTCTGCAGCTTCTGCCACGCCTCGGTGTCGGTCGTCGTGGAGTTGCCGGCGAACGAGGAGGGGTCGTACGACGGGTAGGACGCCAGCGCCAGGATCGCGCCGGTGGACGGGTCGAGGGCCACGACGGCACCCTTGCCGCCCTGCTTCTTCAGGCCGTTGTACGCGGCCTTCTGCGCGGCGCCGTTGAGGGTGGTGACCACGTTGCCACCCTCCTTCTCGTCGCCCGTGAACATGTCGAGGGTGTTGCGGAAGAACAGCCGGTCGTCGTTGCCGGTGAGGATGCCGTCCTCGATGTTCTCCAGCTGGTTGGCCCCGAAGGCCTGTGAGGCGTACCCGGTGACGGGCGCCCACATGGGGCCGTTCGTGTAGGTGCGCTTGTACTTGAAGTCGCTGCCGGCGGTCTCCTTGGAGCCGGTGATCGGCTTGCCGTCGACGATGATGTCGCCGCGTGCGGTGGCGTACCGCTCGATGATGACGCGGCGGTTGTCCTTGTCGGACTTGAGCTCGTCGGCCTGGACGTACTGGATCCAGTTGTCGCGGATGAGCAGTGACAGGACGAGGAGTCCACAGAAGATCGCGATCCGGCGCAGGGGCTTGTTCATGACGGGCGGACCACCTGGGTCATCTCGGCGTCGGGGCTGGGAGCGGGGGCGGGCGCCGGGCGGCGTGCGGTGTCGCTGATGCGCAACAGGATGCCGATCAGGGCCCAGTTGGCGATGACGGACGAACCGCCGTAGGCCACGAACGGCAGGGTCATACCGGTCAGCGGGATGAGGCCCATGACACCGCCGGCCACGACGAAGACCTGGAGAGCGAAGGCGCCGGACAGGCCGACGGCCAGCAGCTTGCCGAACGGGTCGCGGGCCGCGAGCGCCGTGCGTACCCCGCGCTCGACGATCAGGCCGTAGAGCAGCAGGATCGCCATGACGCCCGCCAGGCCCAACTCCTCGCCGAAGGTGGCGAGGATGAAGTCGGAGTTGGCGGCGAAGCCGATGAGGTCGGAGTTGCCCTGCCCGAGGCCGGTACCGAGCGTGCCGCCGGAACCGAAGGCCCACAGGGCCTGCATGGCCTGCTCGGAGTGCACGATGCCGTCAGAGGCCCCGGAGCGGCTGAGCTGGAACTCGCGCATCGGGTCCAGCCAGGCCTGCACACGCGTCTGGATGTGCGGCTCGAAGCTGGCCACGCCGACGGCGCCGACCGCGGACATCAGCAGACCGAAGACGATCCAGCTGGTCCGCTCGGTGGCGACGTACAGCATGATGATGAACATTCCGAAGAACAGCAG
The DNA here is from genome assembly GCF_056820935.1 of Streptomyces sp. Q2. Lineage (NCBI taxonomy): Bacteria > Bacillati > Actinomycetota > Actinomycetes > Kitasatosporales > Streptomycetaceae > Streptomyces > Streptomyces sp. Q2. Next base: position 207,041 of record NZ_JBXEJE010000013.1, read on the forward strand.
GGATGTTCCGAGGTCGGTCTCGAAGACCAGGATGAGGATCGAGATCACCCAGACGACGAGAATCGGACCGAGGTCGCGGCCGCGCGGCAGGTAGAGCCCCATGAACCGGCGGCTGGCCAGCGCCAGGGCGTCTCTCTTGACCATGAGGTAGCCGGCGAAGAACACCGCGAGGGCGATCTTCGCGAACTCGCCGGGCTGCAGCGTGCCGAGGCCGGGGATCTTGATCCAGATCTTGGCGCCGTAGATGTTCGCGCCGAGTCCGGGCACGAGCGGCAGGACCAGCAGGAACAGTGCGCCGGCCATGGAGATGTAGGTGTACCGCTGGAGGACGCGGTGGTCCTTGAGGAAGATCAGCACGGCCACCAGCAGAGCGACGCCCATCGCCGAGTACAGCAACTGGCGCGGTGCAGCCTCGGCGTAGTTGCTGAGCCGCTTCGACTGGTCCAGACGCCAGATGACGACCAGGCCGAGCCCGTTCAGCAGCGTCGCCAGCGGCAGCATCAGCGGATCCGCGTACGGCGCGAACTTCCGTACGACGAGATGGCCGACGCCCGCGAGCAGGCCGAGTCCGAGACCGTAGCCCAGCAGACCGGGCGGCACCTCGTCGTTGATGGCCAGGCCCACGTTGGCGTAGGCGAACACCGGGATCACCACGGCGAACACGAGCAGCGCGAGCTCGGTGTTGCGGCGGCTCGGCGTGCCGATGGCACCGATGGTGGACGTGTGGTGCGTCGGTGGGTTGGTAGAACTGCTCATCGTGTGACAGGGCCTCTCACGGCTCGGCTACTGCTTGTCGCACTGCGAGACGACCTTCTGCTCCTGGTCGGAGAGGCTGGGGCCGGGGGTGGGCGTGGGCGCAGTCGTGGACGGGGCGGGCGAGGTCGGCGCCGATGGATTCGGGCTCGGTGAGGCCTTGGACGACCAAGAGGCGGGTGTGGTTCCCGTGGTGCCGCCGGCCTCGCCTTCGCCGGTCTTGGCGTTGTTCTCGCTCTCGGCCTTCTGACGCGCGGCTTCCTTCTCGCACGCGGACGCCTGGACCGCCAGGGCGTTGATCTTCGTCTGGGCGTCCTTGAGACCGCCCTCGGTGATCGTCGCTTTGACCTGCTTCTGCATGTACGTCGGCAGGTACTTGAGTTCGATCTCGGGGTGGTCCTTGTGCACCTTGGACAGCGAGACCCAGGCGAGGTCCTGGCTGATGCCCCGGTACAGGGCGACGTGTTCGCCGTTGGCGCCGACGTAGTACTGCGTCTGCGTCCAGCGGTAGCCGCCGTACAGCCCGCCGCCGACGACGGCCAGCGCGAGAGCGATGTAGAAGGATCTCTTGAGCCACCTGCGGCCCTTGCGGGGCTTGACGAAGTCGTCGTCGCCGTAGTCGCCGAAGCCGGCCGTGGAGATGTAGCCGGTGGTGTCGCCGGAGCCGGGCGGGCCGAACTCGCCGCCGCCCTGTCCGGGCACCTGGCGGCCGAGCCCGGAGGCGCGCCCTGCCGGGGTCTGCATGATGCCGTTGTCGTGCAGCTGGAGCTGGTTCTCGGCGACCGCGCCGACCACGACCGGGGTGTCGGAGAGCTGCCCGGCGAGGGTGTCCCCGGTGTCGAGGTCGAGGACGTCGGCGATGATGACCGTGATGTTGTCGGGGCCGCCGCCGCGTAGCGCGAGCTGGATCAGCTCCTGCACGGTCTCCTGGGGGCCCTGGTAGCTGGCGAGGGTGTCCTCCAGCGTCTGGTGGGACACGACCCCGGACAGACCGTCGGAGCAGATCAGGTAGCGGTCGCCGGCGCGGACTTCACGGATGGAGAGGTCGGGCTCGACGTGCTCGCCGCTGCCCAGCGCGCGCATCAGCAAAGAGCGCTGCGGGTGGGTGGTGGCCTCTTCTTCGGTGATACGGCCCTCGTCGACCAGGCGCTGCACCCACGTGTGGTCCTGCGTGATCTGCGTGAGGACGCCGTCGCGCAGCAGGTAGGCGCGCGAGTCGCCGACGTGTACGAGGCCCAGGCGCTGGCCGGTCCACAGCAGTGCGGTGAGCGTGGTGCCCATGCCCTCCAGCTGCGGGTCCTCCTCCACCATCGCGCGCAGCTGGTCGTTGGCGCGCTGTACGGCGGTGCCGAGGGAGGTGAGGATGTCGGAGCCGGGCACGTCGTCGTCGAGGGCGACGATGGTGGAGATGGCCTCGGAGGAGGCGACCTCGCCCGCCGCCGCGCCGCCCATGCCGTCGGCGATGGCGAGCAGGCGCGGACCGGCGTATCCGGAGTCCTCGTTGCCCTCCCGGATCATGCCTTTGTGCGATCCGGCGGCGAAGCGCAGTGACAGACTCATGCGCACCTCGCCCGTCGGCTCCGGGTACATCCGCACGGTGCCCACCCTCCGGTCGGGAGCGCGCCGGGGCCCGGGGTGCCGGGCGCCGCTGCGTGCTCGCTCCGCTCGCGCTCATTCATGACGTGGCACTACTTCCGCAGCTCGATGACGGTCTTGCCGATGCGGAGAGGCGCGCCCGGCGCAATCGGTGTGGGGGTCGTCAGCCGCGCTCGGTCGAGGTACGTGCCGTTTGTGGAGCCCAGGTCCTCGACGATCCACTGGCCGTCGCGGTCCGGGTAGATCCTGGCATGGCGGCTGGAGGCGTAGTCGTCGTCCAGCACGATGGTGCTGTCGTGCGCCCGGCCCAGGGTGATGGTCTGGCCCTGGAGCGCGACGGTGGTGCCGGTGAGTGTGCCCTCGGTCACCACCAGTTTGGTGGGTGCGTTACGACGCTGGCGGCCGCCGGCCGCTTGTTGGCGCTGCTGAGGAGGCGCGGCCTGCCGGGCGGCGGCGGCCTGCTGCTGCCGCCCGCTCTCCCGGCGCGAACCGCGCTGGGTGACACGCGTTCCGAACAGGTCGCTGCGGATGACCTGCACGGCCACGATCACGAACAGCCACAGTACGGCCAGGAAACCCAGCCGCATGACCGTGAGGGTCAGCTCTGACATTGCCCCCGCTTCACCCTTCGGCTTGCCGGTAAATGATGGTGGTACTGCCCACGACGATCCGCGAGCCGTCGCGGAGCGTAGCGCGGGTGGTGTGCTGCCCGTCCACCACGATGCCGTTGGTGGACCCGAGATCCTGGATCGTCGGGGGCGTTCCGGTCCGGATCTCACAGTGCCGGCGGGAGACGCCGGGGTCGTCGATCCGCACGTCTGCCTCGGTGCTGCGGCCCAGCACCAGCGTCGCGCGGGAGATCTGATGGCGGTTGCCGTTGATCTCGACCCAGTGGCGCATGCGGCCGCCGGCCGCGGGAGCGGCAGCGGGTGCGGCAGGGGGGCGCTGTCCGCCCACGGGCTGCGGGTAGCCGTAACCACCGGCACGGCCGCCGGGCGGCGGCGCCGCGGGCATCGGCGGGGCGCCC